>NZ_JBHWIJ010000037.1:2709-40457 GCF_042732255.1 Kitasatospora sp. NPDC059803
CCGCCCGGGCGAGAGACCCATACCGTCCCCTCGCCACACCCCGACCAGTGTGCCGAGCCCGCGAGGGCTACCCCGGTCGGTCAACCCGGGACGGGAGGGGCGGTCAGCCCGAGATCGGCGGGCGGTACGTGGTGTCCGGGCCCTGCGGACCGCGCGGGCCGTCGCCGGGCTCCACCACCTCGCCCTGGATCACCTTGCCGTCCGGGCGGTGGATGCGCAGCTGCTCCTGCAGCCGCATCGCGTCCGCGAACGGGTCCGCCCCGGCGGCGACGGTGCTGCGCAGCGCCTTGTCGGCCACCCGGCGGCCACCGGCCCGCCAGAGCGCCCGGGTGGGCGGGAACAGCAGGGTGAGCGCCACCAGGTCCGACAGGAAGCCCGGGACGATCAGCAGCAGGCCCGCCAGCACCGTCAGACTGGTGCCGGTCTGGGGCTGCTCGGACTTCGGGTCCTTGCTCTGCTCGATCGCCGCGGACAGCGCCTTCAGCCCGGCCCGCTTGATCAGCGAACCGCCGATCAGCGCGCCCGCGATGAGCAGCAGCACGACGACGAATCCACCCAGCCACGAGCCCACTTGGACCAGCAGCCAGATCTCCAGCACCAGCCAGGCGGTGATCAGCAGCGGCAGCACCCGGCGGAGCTTGCCGCGCGGGGCCGGACGGGCGGGGGTAGCTTGCTGGGTCACGGTACGAATCCACTCCAAGCAGTGCTCTGCGCGCCGCACGGGAGGTCCGGGCCGGCTACGGCACCACCTGGTCCAACGATTCCCCGGCGGCCGGTGTTCCGGCGCCGGCCTTCCGTCGGCGGCCGACCAGCACGCCCGCGCCGCAGGCCAGCAGGCCTGCGAGGGCCAGCGTCCACTCCGGCGCGGCGCCGACCCGGTCGGCGACCGTGGTGCCGTCGCGCAGCGGGACGACCGCCGACAGCTCGGCCGCGGTCAGCTCCTCGGTGCGCTGCTGGACCGTGCCGTCCGGGGCGATCACCGCGCTGATGCCGCTGGTGGCGGCGATCAGCACGGCCCGGCCGTGCTCGACCGCACGCAGCCGGCTCATCGCGAGCTGCTGCTCGGGCTGGCCCGTCTTGGCATAGGTCGCGTTGTTGGTCTGGACCACCAGGACGCGGGCGCCGCTGTCCACGGTGTCGCGGACGATCTCGTCGTAGGCGACCTCGAAGCAGATCACGTCGCCGATCCGGGCCGGGCCGAGCTGCATGACGCCGTTGTGGTCGCCGGGGTAGAAGTCCCGGGCGACCCGCTGGAGGCGGGTGATCACCTTCATCAGCTGGGCGCGGAACGGCACGTACTCGCCGAACGGGACGGGGTGCTGCTTGGTGTAGGAGGCGCCGGGGCCGGTCTTCGGGTCCCAGACGATGCCCTCGTTCTGGACGTGCTGCGCGTCCGGGCCGTCCACCAGGGTGCCGACCAAGGTGGGCACGCCGACCGTCTTCACGGCCTGGTCGATGCGCTGGTAGGCGAGCGGGTCGCTGAACGGGTCCAGGTCGGAGGAGTTCTCCGGCCAGATCACGATGTCGGGGCGCTCGACCTTGCCGGCGGCGATGTCCGCGGCCAGCCGCTCGGTCGCCACCGCGTGGTTGTTGAGGACCATCATCGGGCGGCCCAGGAAGTCCATGCCCGGGTTGGGCACGTTGCCCTGGACGATGGCGACCTTGACGGTGTCGGCCGGCGCGGTCGGCACCGGCACCAGGTACCCGGCCAGCAGCGCGGCCACCGCGCCCAGCCCCGCCAGCGCGGCGGCCCGGGGCGTCTTACGCGGCCCGCGCAGGCGCAGCGCGGCGCCGGCGAGCAGGGCGCCCGAGAGGGCGACCGCGAAGGTCACCAGCGGTGCGCCGCCGAGCGCGGCCAGCGGCGTGAACGGGGTCGCGGTGTTGGCGAAGGCCAGCCGCCCCCACGGGAAGCCGCCGAACGGCAGCCGGTCGCGCGCCCACTCCTGGGTGATCCACAGGCAGGCCGCCCAGAGCGGCCAGGCCGGCAGCCGGGAGGTGAGGGCCAGGCCGCCGCCGAGGACGGCCAGGAACAGCGCCTCCACGACCGACAGGCCGACCGTCGCGTCCCAGCCGACCACCCGCAGCCAGCTGAGCAGCAGCAGGAAGAACGGCAGGCCGAAGGCGAAGCCCGTCCAGGCCGCCTGGCGGACGGTGCGGCCACGGGTGAGCAGGGACAGCGCGGCGACGCCGAGCAGCGACAGCGGCCACAGGTCGAAGGGCGGGAAGGCGAGTGCGAGCAGCAGACCCGCCAGGGCCGCGAGGCCGGTGCGGGGAAGGCCCGCCCGGACCTTGGCGACGGCGCGGGCGGCCCGGCCGGGCCTGGGCGCCGACTCCGCCGGTTCGGGTGCGGCCCCGGGCCGCTCCTGGGTGACGGGCATGGCCACCGGCGCACCATCTTCCTGGATCTTGCTGTTCGGACGCTGTCCGAAGAAGGTACCCCGGACGGTCAGGGAAGCGTGAGGTCAGGGTGGTAGCAGGGTCAGCGGCTCACGGCCCGGTGGGCCTTGCCGCACATGCCCCGTCGGAGGCGCTGCGCTGCTCGCCCAGGGGTTCCGGGTGGAAGTCCGGGGCGAGCAGCTCGCGGGGGTCGGTGAAGCCGGCGGGGCGGTCGTCCTGGGGGCGACCCACGGCCGCCGGGCCGCCGCTTCAGCTGGGTTGATGCGGGCCTGATCGGCGCTACTCGGCGGCCAGGTGGACGGTGCGGCCGCGGACGACGGTGCGCAGGCAGGCCGGCAGCGGGTGGCCGGGGGTGAGGTCGGGCAGGCCCGGGGTGCCGGAGCGCGGGTCGGTGGACCAGCCCGCCACCCGGGAGTCGGGGGCCTGGACGACCAGTTCGTCGGCGGCCCAGATCGCGTAGCTGGCGACGGCGCCGGGCACGAGTACGCCGTCCTGGTCGCGGCCGATCGCGCGCCAGCCGCCGCGGGTGTGTGCGGTGAAGGCCGCGCGGACGGAGATCCGGTGGTCCAGGGTCTGGTGGAAGGCGGCCGCGCGGACGGTGCCCCAGGGGTCGAGCGGGGTGACCGGGGCGTCCGAGCCGAAGGCCAGCGGCACGCCGGCCCGCAGCAGGGCGGCGAAGGGGTTGAGCCTGGCGGCCCGCTCGGCGCCGAGGCGCTGGACGTACATGCCGTCCGGGCCGCCCCAGGCGGCGTCGAAGGCGGGCTGGACGGAGGCGGTGAGGCCGAGCTCGGCGAAGGCGGCGACGGACTTGTCGTCCAGCGCCTCGGCGTGCTCGACGCGGTGGCGCAGCGCCCGGACCCGCCCGGCGCCGACCCGCTCCCCGGCCGCCCGGACGCCGTCCAGGACGGCGGCCACGGCCGCGTCGCCGATGGCGTGGAAGCCGGCCTGGAGCCCGGCCTCGGTGCAGGCGGCGACGTGGTCGGCGACCTGCTCGGCGGTCAGGTAGGCGGTGCCGGTGTGCTCGGCGTCGGCGTAGGGGGTGTGCAGGCAGGCGGTGTGCGAGCCCAGCGCGCCGTCCGCGAAGAGGTCGCCGCCGGCGCCCACCGCGCCGAGCCGGCGGGCCGTCTCGGCGCCGCCCAACTCGCCCCAGTAGCCGAAGACTTCGGGCCCTTCACCCTCGGCGGCGAGGGCCAGCAGGGCGGCCAGGTCGGCCTCGGAGGAGATCTCCGGGCCGGCGCACTCGTGCAGCGCGCCGATGCCGAGTTCGGCGGCGCGGGCGAGGGTGGCGCGCTGGGCGCGGCCGCGCTGCTCGGGGGTGAGGTGGGCGAGCGCGGTCTGCCGGACGGCGTGGTGGGCGTCCTTGGTGAGCGGGCCGTCGGCGGTGTGGCCGGGGCGCTCGGCCAGGCCGGGGGCGAGGCTGCGCAGCGCGGTGGTGGCGAGCGCGGAGTGCACGTCGGTGCGGGAGAGGTAGAGCGCGGCGCCGCGGGCGGCGGCGTCGAGTTCGGCGAGCGTGGGCGGGCGGCCCTCGGGCCAGCCGGTCTCGTCCCAGCCGTGGCCGATGAGCACCCCGCCGGGCTCGGGACGGGCGTCGACGAAGGCGGTGACGGCGGCGAGGGCGGCGGCCAGCGAGGGGCTGCCGGTGAGGTCGAGGCCGGTGAGCGCCAGGCCGGTGGCGGTGGCGTGCACGTGGGCGTCGACGAAGGCGGGGGTGACCAGGGCGCCGTCCAGCTCGACGATCTCGTCGGCTGCGGCGGCGTACGCCTCGGCGGCGCCGTCGCTGCCGACCCAGGCGATGTGCTCGCCCTCGACGAGCATCGCGGTGGCGAAGGGGTCGGCGGGGCTGTAGACGGCGCCGCCGCGCAGCAGGACGGTCCGTGGGGTGCGTTCGGTCATGCCGCTAAGTCTGCACCTGCGGGGTTCGTCCTCAGAGCTTCGGGGGTCGCGCTTCGTAGGGGGTGGAGAGGACAACGGTGGTGCGGGTGGAGACGCCGGCGGCGCTGCGGATGCGGGCGAGCAGGTCCTCCAGGTCGCCGGGGGCGCCGACGCGCACCTTGAGGATGTAGTTCTCGTCGCCGGCGACGCTGTGGCAGGCCTCGATCTCGGGCAGGCCGGCCAGCCGTTCGGGGGTGTCGTCCGGGGCGCTGGGGTCGAAGGGCTTGACCGAGATGAACGCGGTCAGCGCCAGGTCGACGGCGTCGGGGTCGATGATCGCGGTGTAGCCGCGGATCACCCCGCGCTGTTCGAGGCGGCGCACCCGCTGGTGCACCGCCGAGGTGGACAGGCCGGTGGCCTTGCCCAGGTCCGTGTAGCTCATCCGGCCGTCCTCTAGGAGCAGCTGGACGATGCGTTGGTCGAGATCCTCCACAGTGCGCAAACCTACCCGGTCGGGGGCACGGGGGGCGCACGCGGTGTCACATCGGGTGCCCGCAGGTGTCACGCGGGCAAATGCCAGGCGAATGTGGCAGTGGATGTGGCCAAGGACACACCCGGTGCATCACGGTGCACCGGACCGCAGGGTTATGAGCCCGAATCGGAGGGAAGTGCTGGTTGTGGCCCCGGGCGACCACGCCGGGCCCGATCCGAGGGGGATCCTCATGCCGACTGACCAGCGTGCCCTGGGCGCCGACGAGACCGACGATACGACCGGCCGCGACGACCTCGCGGTCGATCACGGCCACGTCCCGGGCATCGACCCGGGCGAGGCCGAGACCTGGGACATCTTCCGGGTGCACTGCCCCGAGTGCCGCCGCCCGATCGCCCTGGTGGCCGACGAGGAGCGGCTGCCGCAGCACGCGCTGCTGCCGACCGCCTGGAACCCCTTCGCCCCCGCGCTGTGCCCGGGTTCGGGCACGCCGACCGACGACCTCGCCGAGGTGGAGACCCCGGAGGACGACCAGCCGGCCGGGCTCGACGCGCTGTTCAGGCTCCCCACCGAACTCGACTGGCGCACCCAGCCGTTCTCGCACGCGGTGGCGCACCGGCCGACGCGGACCGCCGTCGTCGCCCCGGCCGTCCCCGTCATCTCGGCCATCCCCGAGCAGCGCCGCCGCCTGGTCCGGCGCTGATCCGCCAGCCCGCGCAGGCGGGTTGACGCAGAGACGAAGACGCCTCCGGCCGTCACTCCGCACCCTGGAGTGACGGCCGGAGGCCGTTTGTGGGGGGCTCAGCCCTTGGTGAGGTGGCGGCCGATCACCAGGCGCTGGATCTGGTTGGTGCCCTCGACGATCTGCAGCACCTTCGCCTCGCGCATGTAGCGCTCGGCCGGGAAGTCCTGCGTGTAGCCGTAGCCGCCGAGCACCTGGACCGCGTCGGTGGTCACCCGCATCACGGCGTCGGTGCAGAACAGCTTGGCCATCGCCGCCTCCTTGGAGAACGGCAGGCCCGCGTCCCGCAGCCGGGCGGCGGACAGGTAGAGCGCCCGCCCGGCCTCGATCTGGGTGGCCATGTCGGCGAGCATGAAGGACAGGCCCTGGAACTCGGCGATCGGGCGGCCGAACTGGCGGCGGGTGCGCGCGTAGTCGACCGCGAGGTCGAGCGCGGCCTGGGCGACGCCGACCGCGCAGGCGGCGATGCCGAGGCGGCCGGAGTCCAGTGCGGCGAGCGCGATCTGGAAGCCCTGGCCCTCCTCGCCGATCAGCCGGTCGCGGGCGACCCGGGCGCCGTCGAAGTGCAGCTGCGCGGTCGGAGAGGAGCGCATGCCCATCTTGTGCTCCGGCGGGGCGGCCGACAGGCCCTGTACGTCGCCCGGGACGAGCAGGCAGCTGATGCCCTTGGAGCCCTCCTCGCCGGTGCGCACCAGGGCGCTGTAGAAGTCCGCCCGGCCGCCGTGGGTGATCCACGCCTTGGTGCCGTTGACCACGTACGCGTCGCCGTCGAGGTCGGCGCGGGTGCGCAGCGCGGCCGCGTCCGAGCCGGACTGCGGTTCGGAGAGGCAGTAGGCGCCGAGCTGCTCGCCGGAGAGCATTCCGGGCAGCCACCGGCCGCGCTGCTCCTCGGTGCCGAAGCCGGCCAGCGCGTGGCAGGAGAGGGTGTGCACGCTCACCCCGAGGCCGACGGCCAGCCAGCCGGCCGCCAGCTCCTCCAGCACCTGCAGGTACACCTCGTAGGGCTGCCCGCCGCCGCCGTACTTCTCGTCGTAGGGGAGGGAGAGCAGGCCGGCCTCGCCGAGGGTGCGGAAGACCTCTCGCGGGAAGCGGCCGGCGGCCTCGTCCTCGGCCGCGCGGGGCTGCAGCTCGCGCTGGACCAGGTCCCGGGTGAGGCTCAGCAGCTCGTGGGCCTCCTCGCTGGGCAGCTGGCGCTCCACGGCTTTCACTGGGGACGGGGTCATGGCGGCGGTCGCCTCCTCGATCGGGCACCGGAGCGTGGTGTGGCTGGTCCGGCGCGGGTGTGGCAGGTCGGCCCGACCGGCACCGGATTACGGTGAACGGCCGTTCACAGGCATGGCGATGCGAGTATGCCGGAAACCCGCGCCGCCGTCACGATCACCCAGGAGTAACTGGACGGACTGGTGGGCTACGGCACCGTAGGGTTGCCGTTGTGGCTGCTTCCCGACCCCTCGCCCCCGCCCTTTCGCCCGTTCCCGGCGACGCGGTGGCCTCGCTCGCGGCGGAGCTGCGCGCGCTGCCGCCCTCCTGCGGGCCGGTGCGGCTGGTCGCGGTGGACGGGCACGCGGGCTCGGGCAAGACGACCTTCGCCGGGCGGCTGGCGGCGGCGCTCGGCGGGGCGCCGGTGGTCCACCTCGACGACCTGGCCACCCACGCCGAGCCCTTCGGCTGGACCGGGCGGCTGCGCGGACAGGTGCTGGAGCCGCTGGCGGCCGGCCGGGACGGCGCGTACCGGGTGTACGACTGGACGCTGCGCCGTTTCGCGGGCACGGCCGCGGTGCCGGTCGCCCCGGTGGTGCTGGTGGAGGGCGTCGGCGCCGGGCGGCGGGCGGTGCGGCCGTGGCTGGCCCGGGTGATCTGGCTGGAGTTGGACGCCGCCTCGGCCCGGCGGCGCGGCGAGCAGCGGGACGGGCCGGATCTGGCCGAGTTCTGGGCCGGCTGGGCGCGGGCCGAATCGGCGCATTTCGCCGCGGATCCGAGCCGTCCGTTCGCCGGGACGCGGGTCGACGGGGTGACCGGACGAATCACACCGGGCACCGTGGGTGAACCTTCAACAAGCCCTTGACCTGCACTGTCACCAGGATTTAGGTTCTCCTCAGCCGCCGGAACGGGATGTTCCGGCCGCCTCGGACCCGGCGTCCCCGACTTGTTCCCCCGTGAGCCGGGGGCGCCGTCCGGTCCTTTCCGAATCGCGCTCCCCCGCCGCCGGTCCAGGCCCCCACCCGCTCAACGACCGCTCACACGATCGCATTTGACTCCGTGGGCGCCCTTCCGGATCAGCGCCACGCCGGTACGATTCCTCGCAGGCGCAGATGCGCCCGGGGGCTTTCGACCACCGGCCCGGCTGCACGCAGGCGACCTGCCACCGAGCCCCGGGCCAAGCCGCGGGGGGCGTGAGTGACAACGGTGGACAGTTCGGACAGCAACGCGGGCGGCCCGGACCGGCTCGCCGAACGCGCGTGGCTGCGTGCCATGGACGCGTACACGGCGGGCGCGTACGCCCGTGCCGAGGAGGAGTTCCGCGCGGCCGTCCGCCTGGACCCGGGCATGGCCGACGCCTGGCTCGGCCTGCACGCGCTGCGCAGCGACACCTCGGCGGCGCTGCTGGCCATGTACCGCAACCAGAAGCGGTTCGGCGAGCAGCGGCGGCGCCACCGCCGCCCGCTCAGTTCCTGGTACTGGCTGGGCTGGTGGGTGCAGCCCGTCCTGGAGGACGCCCGCGACCTGGCGCTGGCGCACGCCTCGCACTGGCTGGACGGCCGCCACCTGGCCGAGCTGGACCGGGCGCTGGAACAGTGCCCGGCGCCCAGCGAGGACCCGTCCGCCCAGTTCCTGTACGCCTGCCGCTCCTATCTGCTCAAGGACTGGGAGCAGCTGATCCGGGACACCGACCGGCTGCTGGACGACCCGCTGCTCGGCATCGAGGCCGGGCTGTTCGCCGGCATGGCGCGGGTCCGGCTGGACATGTGCGCCCAGGCACAGGCACCGCTGGCCGCCTCGCTGGCCCGCTGCCGCTCCGAGCAGCCCCAGCGCAAGGAACTGCGGTACTGGCTGGCCCGGGCGTACGAGGGGGCCGGGCGCAGTGCGGCCGCGCTGCCGCTCTACCGGGCGGTGCACCGGGCCGATCCGGTGTTCATGGACACCGCCGCGCGGCTGGCCGCGATCGCGGCGGAGGACGGGTTGGCGGACGACCTGCCGGACGCCCTGCTGGACGGCGGCCTGCCAGCGGGCGGGCGGGTGGCCGGGTACGAGGGCACCGAGCCGGACGAGATGGACGGGACGGACGAGGCGGACTTCCAGGACGGGGCCGGGTACGCCACGGCGGGGGGCTTCGGCGACGCGGCCCCCGGGTTCACCGAGAGCGCCGGGTTCACCGAGGGCGCCGGGTACACCGGCGGGGTCGGATTCGTCGAGGGGGTCGGGTTCCTCACGGGGCCCGGCCCGGGCGACGGCTCCACCGCCGGCCCGGCCCCGCAGGCGGCCGGCGAGCGGTCGGGTTCGCCGGGCGGCTCCGCCGCCCCGCTGCCGGCGCCGGTCCGCGCCGAGACCCAGCCCCGCACCGCGCCGCTGCCCGCCGCCCAACCGGTCGACGACGAGCGCGAGTTGGACGCGGCACTGGCGGAACTCTCGCTGATGGTGGGCCTGGAACCGGTCAAGCGCCAGGTGCGGGCGCTGTCGGCGCAGCTGCGGATGTCCAGACTCCGGGCCGCGCAGGGCCTGCCGGTCCAGCCCCCCAAACGCCACTTCGTCTTCTCCGGCCCCTCCGGCACCGGCAAGACCACCGTCGCCCGGATCCTCGGCCGGGTCTTCCACGCCCTCGGACTGCTCTCCGGCGACCACCTCGTGGAGGCCCAACGGGCCGACCTGGTCGGCGAGTTCCTCGGCCAGACCGCGGTCAAGGCGAACGAGCTGATCGACTCGGCACTGGACGGCGTGCTGTTCATCGACGAGGCGTACAGCCTCTCCAACTCCGGCTACACCAAGGGCGACGCCTACGGCGACGAGGCCCTCCAGGTGCTGCTGAAACGCGCCGAGGACAACCGCGACCGCCTGGTGGTGATCCTGGCCGGCTACCCCGAGGGCATGAACCGGCTGCTCGCCACCAACCCCGGCCTCAACTCCCGCTTCACCACCCGGGTCGACTTCCCCAGCTACCGCCCGAACGAGCTGACCGCGATCGGCGCCGCGCTGGCCGGCCGGGACGGCGACGGCTGGGACGAGGACGCGGCCGAGGAACTGGCCAGCATCTGCACCCACGTGGTCCGCGAGGGCTGGATCGACGAACTCGGGAACGGCCGGTTCATCCGCACCCTGTACGAGAAGTCCTGCGCCTACCGGGACCTGCGGCTCTCGCTGCTGCGCGAGCCGCCGGGCCGCGAGGACCTGGCGACGCTGCGCCTGCCCGACCTCGTCCAGGCCTACGGGGAGCTGATCGACGGCCGCGGCTGAGACCAGCTCCCCGGGATCGCGCCGGGTCAGCCCCGGAGCAGCTCGGCCTCGCGCTCGGGGTCGAGGCCGACCTTCGGCCGGTCGGCGCGCTGCGGGGCGACGCCGCCGACCGACCGCAGCCAGGCCCAGGTGTCCTCGACCGTCTCGCCCACCGGCCGGCAGCGCAGCCCGGCGGCGACCGCCCGGTCCACGGACGCGCCGTGCAGGAAGTCGTTCAGCTCGCCGGGCGCCAGCCAGATCGGCAGCTCCGTCCAGGGCTCGACGCCGGCCGCCAGGATGCGCTCGGGGTCGGTCCAGCGCAGGTCCGCGTCCGAGCCGGTGACCCGCACGCAGGCCTCCAGCAGCTCGCCCATCGTGGTGTGGCCCGCCGGGCTGACCACGTTGCACGCGCCGCCGAGCCGGGCCGCCGCCGCGTCCAGCAGCCAGCCCGCGAGGTCGCGGACGTCGATGTACTGCAGCGGCAGGTCGTACGGGCCGGGGGCGAGCACCGGGCCGCCCCGGGCGATCCGGTTCAGCCACCAGGGCAGCCGGCCGATGTTCTCGTGCGGGCCGAGGATCAGCCCGGCCCGGGCGAGCAGGGCCCGCCCGCCGAACTCCGCCTCCAGGGCCAGTTCGGCCCCGCGCTTGGCCTCGGCGTAGGGCACCTCGCCCTCGGCGTCCGGGGACGACCCGACCACCTTCGCCGACTCGTCCGCCCCGCGCGCCAGCGGGTAGTCGTACACCGACCGGCTGGAGACGTACCCGTAGTGGCCGACCCGGCCGGCCAGCAGCCGGGCGCTGTCGCGCACCGCCGTCGGGGCTCCGGACCAGGTGTCCACCACCGCGTCCCACTCCCCCGCGGCCAGCGCCGCCAGCCCGCCCTCGGCGGTGCGGTCGCCCAGCAGTGCGGTCACGCCCGCGGGCGCGGGCTGCGTACCGCGGTTGAGGGCCGTCACCTCCCACCCCCTGGCCAGCGCCTCCTCGGCGACGACCCGTCCGACGAAATTCGTTCCACCCAGCAGGAGAAGCCTCATGCCGACCACCCTGCGCCCAGGGTGGTCGGCATGGGAACGGCTGCACGCTGAGAGCAGAATCGCCCGCAGCGGACACGCCGTCAGCGAAAGGGGGAACCTCAGGCGGCGGAGCGGTGGTCCGGGTCGTGCATCTCGCCGACCAGCTCCTCCAGCACGTCCTCCAGCATGACCACACCGAGCGTGCGGCCGTCCTGGTCCAGCACGGCGGCCAGGTGGCAGGTCGCCCGGCGCATCGCGCCGAGCGCGTCGTCCAGCGGGAGGCTGCCGCGCAGCACCGTGATCGGACGCCACAGCCGGGCCGGGACGGGCGCGGACGGGTCCTCCACGTCGAGGATGTCCTTGAGGTGCAGGTAGCCCAGGTAGCCGTGGCCGGCCGGGTCGCCGTCGGTGACCGGGAAGCGCGAGAAGCCGGTACGCAGGGCGAGCTCCTCGACCTCCGCGGCGGTCACCTTGGTGTCCACGGTGACGAGCTGCTCGGGCTTGAGCAGCACCTCGGTGACCGGGCGGTGGCCCAGCTCCAAGGCGTCCTCCAGACGCTCCTGGCGGCCCTCGTCGAGCAGGCCGGCGTCCCGGGAGTCGACCAGCAGGTACATCAGCTGCTCGGTGGTGAACACCGACTCGACCTCGTCCTTGGACTCGACCCGGAACAGCCGCAGCACACCGTTGGCGATGGCGTTCAGCAGACTGATCACCGGGGCCAGCCAGCGGGCCAGCCGGTCCAGCGGCGGGCCGAGCCAGAGCGCGGCCTTCTCCGGACCCGCCATGGCCATGTTCTTGGGCACCATCTCGCCGATCACCATGTGCAGGAAGACCACGACGGCCAGCGAGATGCCGTACGAGAGCGGGTGCATCAGACCGGACGGGACGCCGATCGCGTGGAACGGGCCCTCCAGCAGACTGGCGATGGTCGGCTCGGCCAGGGCGCCGAGGCCCAGCGAGCAGACGGTGATGCCGAGCTGGGCGGCGGCCAGCATCGCGGACACGTTGGACAGCGCGTGCAGCACGGTGCGGGCACGCTTGTGGCCGGCCTCGGCGAGCGGCTCGATCTGGCTGCGGCGCACCGAGACGACGGCGAACTCGGCGCCGACGAAGAAGGCGTTCCCGAGCAGGAGCAGGACGGCGACGGCCAGTTGGAGCGCGGTCATCGGGCATTCTCCTGGTCGTCTCCGAAGGAGGCCGGCGCGCTGGTGCGCTCGACCCGGACCTGGCTGGTGCGGTGCCGGTCGACACCCGTCACAGTGAAGCGCCAGCCCGGCAGCTCCGCCTGCTCGCCGACCTCGGGCAGCTTGCCGAGCAGGTCGGCGACCAGGCCGGCCAGCGTCTCGTACGGGCCGTCCGGGGCGATCAGGCCGATCGCCTCCAGCTGGTCGATCCGGGCGCGGCCCTCGGCCTCCCAGGCCGGCAGGCCGTTCACCGGGGGCAGCGGGAGCAGCTCGGGGCGGTCGGCGGGGTCGTGCTCGTCCTGCACCTCGCCGACGATCTCCTCGACGATGTCCTCGACGGTGACGACGCCGGCGGTGCCGCCGTACTCGTCGACCACGATGGCCATCGGCTGGAGGCGGCGCAGCTGGTCGAGCAGCCGCTCGGCGGGCAGGGTCTCGGGCACCAGCAGCGGCGGCGAGGTGAGCTCGCCCACCCGGACCAGGCCGCGCCGGGCGGCCGGGACGGCGAGGGCGTCCTTGAGGGTCACGATGCCGGTGACCTCGTCCAGGCTGTGGGTGTAGACCGGGAAGCGGGACAGGCCGGTGGCCCGGGTCAGGTTGATCACGTCGGAGGCGGTGGCGTCGCTCTGGAGGGAGGCGACGTCGATCCGCGGGGTCATCACGGACTCGGCGGTCAGCTCGCCCAGGCCCAGGGTGCGGACGAACAGGGTCGCCGACTCCTCGTCTATCGCGCCGGCCTTGGCCGAGTGGCGGGCCAGCGAGACCAGTTCGGCCGGGGTCCGGGCGTGGTCCAGCTCCTCCTGCGGCTCGACGCCGAAGGCGCGGACCGTCCGGTCGGCCGCCCCGTTGAGGAAGCTGATCAGCGGGCGGCAGGCGAAGGAGAAGGCCATGTGCGGGGCGGCGACCGCGCGGGCCACCTGGAGCGGGCGGGAGATCGCCCAGTTCTTCGGGACCAGCTCGCCGATCACCATCTGCACCACGGTGGCGAGCACCATGCCGACGACCACGGCGACGCCGCGGGCGGCCGACTCGGGCACGCCGATCCCGGTCATGACGGGGCTGAGCAGGGTGGACAGCGCCGGCTCGGCGAGCATGCCGACCACCAGCGAGGTGACGGTGATGCCGAGCTGGGCACCGGAGAGTTCGAACGAGAGGTGCCGCAGGGCCCGGGAGACGCGGACGGACTTGGCGTCGCCGGCCCCGGCGGAGCGTTCGACCGCCCCGCGCTCGACGGTCACGAAGGCGAACTCGGCGGCCACGAACAGGCCGTTGGCGAGGATCAGCAGGAGGGCTGCGAGCAACAGCAGCCAGGCGGTGATCACAGTGCCGCCTGCCTTCCGCTGACAGGAAGGTGGGCGGCGCAGGTACTACCGGACGGATCGTCCATCGAGGGGGGAAGTCACTCCTCAAGTCGTCTTTCGGGCAGGACGGAAGTTTTGCCCTGCTTTTACCAGCGTAGACCATAGCCGGACGATGGTAGGAAGAGTGTTCGGACCCGCCGGGCCGAGGATTCGCATGCCCGGCGGGGCCCGGCGGGGGGTCGGGCGGGGTGTCGGCGGGCGGGCGGTGCCGGTGTGAAGCGGGCGGGCGCCGACCGGCGGCGGCGGTGGCGCGGGGCTCAGGCCCTGGCGTGGTGCTCGACCAGGTCGCGCAGGGCACGGGCCTGCGCGATCGCCTGGTCCTTGCCGACGCCGGACTGGATGCCGACCGCGGCGAGCGAGGTGCCGTCGGCCAGGTCGAGGGTGGCCCACGGGTCGCCCTGGCGGAAGTTGACCCGGACGATCTCGGCCCAGGTGAGCCGGCGGCTGCGGACGAAGTTGACCACCGTCACGCCCTGCGCGTCGGCGCTCACCCGGGGGCGGGCCAGCATCAGGCCCACGCACGCGAACAGCACGCCGCTGCCCGCCATCATGATCCGGTCGTTGAGCTGCCAGTTCTCCGGGAGCACCACGGCCATCACGGCGAACAGCACCACCAGCAGCGCGCAGACCGGCAGCAGCACGGCGCGGGTGCGGCGCGGCGCCCAGGTGACGGGGAACTCGACGGGCGGCGTGGACACGTGGGGTCTCCGGTGGGGTGGTTCGGGGGAACGGTCGTTCCCGGGAACGACGGTTCCGGGCAACGGACGGATCCGGACGAAGGGCTGTTCCGGACGACGGTTCCAGACGAAGGGCGGGGACGCCGGTCAGCGTCCCCGCCCCATTCAACCGTTCCTTACCCGCACCACGGCGGGCGAGGTCGCCGCCGCGCCGGTCAGAGGCGGCAGGCGTGGATGTTGGTGACCAGGATGGCCCGGGCGCCGATGGCCCACAGGTCGTCCATGATCTGCTGGGCCTCCTTACGGAGCACCATCGAGCGCACCGCCACCCAGCCCTCGGTGTGCAGCGGGGAGACGGTCGGCGACTCCAGGCCGGGGGTGAGCGCCACGGCGGCGCCGACCTTCTCGGCGCGGATGTCGTAGTCCATCAGCACGTAGCGGCGGGCCACCAGCACGCCCTGGAGGCGGCGCAGGAACTGGTCCACCCGGGTGTCCTCGCCCGCGCCCTTGGGGCGGATCACCACGGCGTCCGAGATCAGGATCGGCTCGCCGAACACCTCCAGGCCGGCGTTGCGCAGGCTGGTGCCGGTCTCCACCACGTCGGCGATCACGTCGGCGACGCCCAGCTGCACCGCGGTCTCCACCGCGCCGTCCAGCTTGGTGACGGTCGCCTTCACGCCGTGGTCGGCGAGGTGCTGCTCGACCAGGCCGGTGTAGGAGGTCGCGATCCGCAGGCCCTCCAGGCCCTTGACGTCCTCGACGGCGACGCCTTCGGGGCGGGCGAAGCGGAAGGTCGACGCGGCGAAGCCGAGCGCGAGCACCTCCTCGGCGTTGGAGTGCGAGTCCAGCAGCAGGTCACGGCCGGTGATGCCGACGTCCAGGCGGCCGGAGCCGACGTAGACGGCGATGTCGCGCGGGCGCAGGAAGAAGAACTCGACCTCGTTGTTCGGGTCGACGAGGACGAGCTCCTTGGGGTCCTTCCGCTGGCGGTAGCCGGCCTCATGGAGCATCTCCGCCGCGGGACCCGAGAGCGAACCCTTGTTGGGGACGGCGATGCGCAGCATGGGAGGTTGGTTCCTTACCTGTGGGGAGGGGCGTGCGGTTCGGGTTTAGAGGTACTTGTAGACGTCGTCGAGCGTCAGCCCGCGGGCGATCATCATCACCTGAACGTGGTACAGGAGCTGTGAGATCTCCTCGGCGGTCTGCTCGTCCGTCTGGAACTCGGCGGCCATCCAGACTTCGGCGGCCTCCTCGACGACCTTCTTGCCGATCGCATGGACGCCCTGCTGGGCGAGCTGCGCGGTACGGGAGGACGAGGGGTCGCCGGTGGCGGCCTTCTGCTGGAGCTCGGCGAAGAGCTCCTCGAATGTCTTCGAAGCCATGATGGGACTCACCTTACGGCGTGCGGGCTGACCGGCGGTAAACGGTCCCGGACCGTGGACAGTCCGTTGGACGTCCACGGTCCGGGTCGGGGCGGTGCGCTCAGAGCGCGGCGCGCAGCACCGCGGCGGTCGCGACGGCGGCGGTGACCGCCTCGTGGCCCTTGTCCTCCGCGGAGCCGGGCAGGCCGGCGCGGTCGAGCGCCTGCTCCTCGTTGTCGCAGGTCAGCACGCCGAAGCCGACCGGGACGCCGGTGTCGACGCTCACCTGGGTGAGGCCGGCGGTGGCCGCCTGGCAGACGTAGTCGAAGTGCGGGGTGCCGCCGCGGATCACCACGCCGAGGGCGACGACCGCGTCGTAGCCGTGGTCGGCGAGGCGCTTGGCGGCGACCGGCAGCTCGAAGGTGCCGGGGACGCGCAGCACGGTCGGCTCGGTGACGCCCAGTTCCTTGAGCGCCCGGTGGGCGCCGTCCAGCAGGCCGTTCATCACAACGTCGTGCCACTGGGCGGCGACGACGGCGACCTTGAGGTCGGCGGCGCCGTCGATGGTCAGCTCGGGGGCTCCGTGGCCGCTCATGCTCGTTCTTCCTGTCCGTCGTCATGGGGTGCGTGGTACGTGGGGTGTGGTGCGTGGGGCGTGGGCGCGGTGCGTGGGGCGCGGGGTGGGTTCAGGAGTCGAGGCCGGGCAGGTCGTGGCCCATCCGGTCGCGCTTGGTGCGCAGGTAGCGCAGGTTGTGCTCACCCGGCGCGATCTCGACCGCTTCGCGCCCCTTGACCTTGAGGCCGTGCTCGGTGAGCGCGGTGAGCTTCTCCGGGTTGTTGGTGAGCAGGGTGAGCGAGCGGACGCCGAGGTCCACCAGCATCTGCGCCGCGATGCTGTAGTCGCGGGCGTCGGCCGGCAGGCCGAGGTCGAGGTTGGCGTCGACGGTGTCGCGCCCCTGCTCCTGGAGTTCGTAGGCGCGCAGCTTGTGGGCCAGGCCGATCCCCCGGCCCTCGTGGCCGCGCAGGTAGAGCACCACTCCGCGGCCGGACTCGGCGACCTTGTGCAGCGAGGCCTCCAGCTGGGGGCCGCAGTCGCAGCGCAGCGAGCCGAAGACGTCGCCGGTCAGGCACTCGGAGTGGACCCGGACCACGACGTCCTCGCCCTCGGGCAGCCGGCCGTCGGCGCCGAGGCCGCCGGCCACCAGCGCGATGTGCTCGACGCCGTCGATGGTGCCCTGGTAGCCGACCGCGGTGAACTCGCCGTGGACGGTGGGCAGGGCGGTCACGGCGGCCCGGTCGACGTGCAGTTCGGTGCGGCGGCGGTAGGCGATCAGGTCCTCGATGGAGATGATCGCGAGGCCGTGCTCGCGGGCGAAGGCGACCAGCTCGGGCAGCCGGGCCATGGTGCCGTCGTCGTTGACCACCTCGGCGATCGCACCGGCCGGCGGCAGCCCTGCGAGCCGGGCCAGGTCGACGGCGGCCTCGGTGTGGCCGGGGCGCACCAGCACGCCGCCCTCGACCGCGCGCAGCGGGAACACGTGCCCGGGGCGGGTGAGGTCGCCGGGCTCGGTGCCGGGCGAGGACAGCAGCCGGACGGTGCGGGCGCGGTCGGCGGCGGAGATGCCGGTGTCGACCCCCTCCCGGGCGTCCACCGAGACGGTGTACGCGGTGCCCTTGCGGTCCTCGTTGACCTGGGTCATCGGCGGCAGCTTGAGCCGGTCCAGCTCCTCGCCGGTCAGCGGGGCGCAGATCACGCCGGAGCTGTAGCGGATGGTGAAGGCCATCAGCTCCGGGGTGGCGGCGGAGGCGGCGAAGACGATGTCGCCCTCGTTCTCGCGGTCCTCGTCGTCGACCACGATCACGGCGCGGCCGAGGGCGATGTCGGCGATCGCGCGCTCGACCGGGTCGAGGACGAGTTCGGGTGCCACCTCGCGGTCGCGGTCGGCGGTGTGGTTCTCGGTCATACCGTGGCTCCCTGCGGGACGTTGGCGGAGTTGACGCGCGGCTCACGGCTGCTCAGCCACCACGAGCGCAGGCCGAGCAGCACCAGGACGAAGTAGATCGAGTAGGTGAGGCCGGAGAAGGGGTAGCCGTTGTTGAAGGCGAGCGGGACGCCGACCACGTCGACGGCGATCCAGGCGAACCAGAACTCCAGCCAGCCACGGGCCTGGGCGACCATCGCGGCCAGCGTGCCGACGAAGATGTAGGCGTCCGACCAGGGGCTCCAGGACAGGCTGGGGTGGGCCGTGAACAGCCAGGCCAGCGCGACGGTGCCGGCCGCGGTGCCGACCACCAGGGCGGCCCGCTCGGGCCAGGTGGCGAACCGGACGGCGATCGTGCCGGTGTCCCGGCGGCCCCGCTGCCACTGGGCCCAGCCCCAGGCGGCGGCGACGAGCACGATCAGCTGCTTGCCGATCAGGCCGGGAACGTGGCCCCCGAGGTAGGCGGCGATCAGCACGGCGCCGGACAGGAGTTGGAGCGGCCAGCTCCAGACCGAGCGGCGCCAGCCGAAGGCCAGCCCGGCCAGGCCGAGCAGGTTGCCGAACATGTCGGCCCACTTCACGTGCTCGCCGAAGACGGTGAACGCTTCTCCGCTGAGCCAGTTCACTTGGACTCTCCGGCGATCGTCGGGGGAAGGGTGCGGGAGTCGAGCAGTCGCTCGACGTACTTGGCGAGCACGTCCACTTCGAGGTTGACGCTCTCGCCGACGGCCTTGGCGCCGAGCGAGGTCAGCGCGAGGGTCGTGGGGATGAGGCTGACGGTGAAGCTGTCCCGGGCGGCCTCCACCACGGTGAGGCTGACGCCGTCGACCGTGATCGAGCCCTTCTCCACCAGGTAGCGGGAGATGGTGCCGGGCAGCGAGAAGCGCAGCACCTCCCAGCGCAGGTCGCCAGCCGCGTCGCGCTCGCCGGGCTCGCGGCCCAACAGCGTGCCGGTGGCGTCGACATGGCCCTGGACGAGGTGGCCGCCGAGCCGGTCGCCGAGCGCCATGGCGCGCTCCAGGTTGACCCGGGAGCCGGGCTTCAACTCGCCGAGGCTGGAGCGGTGCAGCGTCTCGGCCATCACGTCGGCGCTGAACTCGCCCGTATTGGCCGCCAGTTGGTCCGGGCTGTCGACGACGGTCAGGCAGACGCCGTTGACCGCGATGGAGTCGCCGTGCCGCGCACCCGTACAGACCACCGGGCCGCGCAGGCGGATTCGCGAGGAGTCGCCGATCTCCTCGATCGACACGACCTCGCCGAGCTCTTCGATGATGCCGGTGAACACCCGGGTTCTCCTCGCGCTTGGGGGCGCGGACTCCGGGGCGACATGGGAGATGACACGGACGGGCAACGGCGCGCGAGCCGACGGCACGACCCGTTGCCGGGATGCCGAGGCCGCCGGGAGATCGCTCGCCCGGCCCGGGAGACACCTCTCCCGCCGTTCACCTGGCCGCGGTCCACCGGGGGACCACGGATACTGCTCTTCGTCCGCCCGCGCACGCCTCCCATCCGGACTTTAACCGTCGGTCCAGGAATTTCACCTGGTCAACCGGCCGCTGGCTGCGGACGGGTCGCGGACTGTAACCGCCGGTTCGGATTTTCACCGACCCCGGAGTGCGCTGAACGTCACTGCTGTTGGGGTCATTCTGCCACGACGCGCGCAAGGCCAGGGAGAGCCTTCCGCTGTGGCCTGTTTCACGCGGATGCGGGGAATGTGCGGCCGGGTGGTAGGTGACGCCCGCAACGTGGCGGTCACCTACGGAGGGTGGCGAGCACGTACGGAGGGTAGTGAACGCGGCCGGAGCGCGGCGGGTGCGGTCAGAGCGTGGCGGGTGCGGCGATCGACGTGAAGTGGGTGACCACCGGCGGGTGCGCGAGGTAGCACAGCTCGCCCTCCGACCAGACCGGCCGGATCCGCCACATCGGCCCCGCGTACCCGCGCAGGGCCGCCTCGTCGCGCCAGCGGCTCACCACGAGCACCCGGTGTCCGTCCTCGGTCACCGAGCGCAGCAGTTCGCCGCCCAGGCAACCGTCGGTCCGCCCGAGCTGCGGGATCACCTGGGTTGTCAGCAGCACACAGAATTCCTCGATGCGACCGGCCAGGACCTGCCCGGCCCAGATCCTCACGATCACGACCACCACCTCCGAGCGGAGCGCCTGGCCCCATTATCAGCGTAAAACCGCTGGTGGGGAGGGGTGGCGGGGAAGCTTTACCGAGGGGTGCACCGCCCGGCGGCCAGGCGCTCCGGGAAGGGGCTCGGCTAGATTTCCGGTATGACCAGCACACCGGAATCTGTCATTGCGTCAACCACCGCTCCGGACATGCCGGGCAGCCTGTTCGCCGCCCTCAGCACAGGGGCGCTGACCGACCAGGCGCAGCTGCGCGAGATCTACGAGCAGCCCGGCGAGCACGCGCGCCGCAAGCAGGTCGACCACCTGCACGAGGTCGCGCGGCGGCTGATCGCCTGCTCCTCGCTGGTGTTCGTGGCGAGCTCGGACGCCGCCGGGCGCTGCGACGTCTCCCCGCGCGGCGGGCCGGCCGGGGTGGTCTCCGTCCTCGACGAGCACACCCTGGCCATCCCGGACGCCACCGGCAACAAGCGGTTGGACACCCTGCACAACATCCTGGAGAACGGCCGGGTCGGGCTGCTCTTCGTCGTCCCGGGCCGGGACACCACGCTGCGGGTCAACGGGCGGGCCTGCATCTCCACCGACCCGGAGCTGCTGCGACAGCTGACCGCCGTCGGCAAGCCCCCGCGCAGCGCGATCGTGGTGGCCGTCGAGGAGGTGTACGCGCACTGCCCGAAGGCCTTCCTGCGCGGCTCGGCGTGGAAGCCGGAGAACTGGCCGGCCAAGGACGCGCAGCCGACCTCGGCCGAGATCACCCTCTCGCACCTGCGGGACGAGTCGCTGACCGTCGAGATGATCGAGCAGACCGAGCGGGAGGCGCTGCTCTACCGCTACGAGTGACGACCGCGGCGCGCTCGGCACTCGGTGCTCGGTGCTCGGCGTGCTCAGGCGGCCCTGGGCACGTCCACCACCGGCGCGTCGCTGGCCGCCCGCTGGACGGCCTCGACGCCCTTGTGGGCGGCCTCCTTGCTGGAGTAGCCCTGGCCGGTGGCGACGATCTCGCCGTTGCCCGCCTTGAGCCGGAACCGGTACTTGCCGCCGGCGTCCTCGTAGACCTCGAACTTGCCCGCCATCGGGCCACCTCCTCGTACGGCGCGCGGCGCGCCTCTGGTCGACCCCCTCCAGCACCGTGCGCCCCCCGACCGGGCGGCCGCACCTGCTCGGCGGCCGGACGGGTGACGCCCCGCAACCGCGCGATCGCGGAGGTGCCGGGGCGGCCGCCGGTGGTTTGAATGGACGGATGGACTGCGTCTTCTGCGCGGTGGTGGCGGGCGAGGAGCCCGCGCACCGGGTGCTGGACGACGAGGCGGCGGTGGCCTTCCTGGACCGGCGGCCGCTGTTCCCCGGCCACGTGCTGGTCGTCCCGCGCGCCCACCGCCGCACCCTGGCGGACCTGCCGGCCGCCGAGGTGGGGCCGTTCTTCCTCCAGGTGCAGCGGGTGGCCGCCGCGGTGGAGCGCGGATTGGGGGCGGCGGGCAGCTTCGTGGCGGCGAACAACCGGATCAGCCAGTCGGTGCCGCACCTGCACGTCCACGTGGTGCCGCGCAATCCGAAGGACGGGCTGCGCGGCTTCTTCTGGCCGCGGGGGAAGTACCCGGACGAGGCGGGGGCGGCGGAGGTCGCGGCCCGGCTGCGGGCGGCACTCGGCGGCTGAAGGGGCGGCTCGGGGGCTGAGGGGACGGCTCGGGGACTGAGGGGGCGCTTGGGGGCCGGGTGGGGCGCTCGGAGGCCGAGAGGGCTCGTGGGGGCTCCGGGGGGCGTGCGCGCCGCATTTGTGAGCCGGTTTCACCCACTCTCTTGACAGGTATAGAACACTCCGCTTGAGTCGCCTTCACGGCCCCGCACCGGCCCACACCCCGGTCGGCCGCCTCCCCTGGCGCACCCCCGCACGGGACCCGGCTCCCCTGCCCCGCTCAAGTCCCTGTCACGACGACGTGCGGCCCCCACCGCACAAGGGGTGATGACGTGTCAATGAAACGCCTGCTCGCGCTGCTCTCCGCCGTGGTCACGGCGCTGGCGGTCGCGGTGCTCCTCCCCGCCTCCGCCAGCGCCGCCGCCTGCGGCACGCCGTGGAGCGCGGCCACCGCCTACACCGGCGGCGCGGCCGTCTCGTACAACGGGCACAACTGGAACGCCAAGTGGTGGACCCAGAACGAGCCCCCGAGCACCGGCGGCACCGGGGTCTGGGCCGACCAGGGCTCCTGCGGCGGGTCCACCGACCCGACGCCGACCCCGACGTCCGGCACCTGCAACTACCCCGCCTGGGTCGCCGGCCGCGCCTACGTCGCCGGCGACATCGTCCGGTACACCAACGGCGGCTACTACCGCGCCACCCACGACAACCCGGGCTACGACCCGGTCATCAGCACCTGGTACTGGGAGCCGTACGGCTGCGGCTCGACCCAGCCGCCCAACCCGGGCGGATTCCCGGTCAGCCAGGCCCAGTTCGACCAGATGTTCCCGGGCCGGAACTCCTTCTACACCTATCAGGGCCTGCTCGACGCGCTCGGCGCCTACCCCGGCTTCGCGGCCACCGGCAGCGACACCGTGCGCCGGCAGGAGGCCGCCGCGTTCCTCGCCAACGTCAGCCACGAGACCGGCGGACTGGTGTACGTGGTCGAGCAGAACACCGCCAACTACCCGCACTACTGCGACACCTCGCAGCCGTACGGGTGCCCGGCCGGGCAGGCCGCCTACTACGGGCGCGGGCCGATCCAGCTGAGCTGGAACTTCAACTACAAGGCCGCCGGCGACGCGCTCGGCATCGACCTGCTGAACAATCCGAACCTGGTGCAGACCGACCCGGCGGTGGCCTGGAAGACCGGCCTCTGGTACTGGAACACCCAGAACGGGCCGGGCACCATGACCGCGCACAACGCCATGGTCAACGGGTACGGCTTCGGTGAGACGATCCGCAGCATCAACGGCTCGCTGGAGTGCAACGGCAACAACACCGCCCAGATGCAGCACCGGATCAGCCTGTACCAGAGCTTCGTCCAGATCCTCGGCACCGTCCCCGGGGGCAACCTGAGCTGCTGACGGCTCGCCCCCGCCCCACCACGCGCCCCACTACGCCCGGACCGGTCATCACACCGTGGTGCCCGTACGCTGCCGAGCGTAGCGGGGCGTACTCATGTGGGGGCGTCCTCCTGCGGGAGCAGCGGAGGCTGGCTGAAATCGTCGTTCCGGCGGACGACTTCGCAGGTCGCGGCCCCCTACGCTCAAGGCATGAACGAACTCGCCAGCCTCGTGCAGCAGACCGCCGACCGGCTCGCAGGCCAGCACGTCGGTGCGGTGGTCGCCGGGCTGGCCGGCGGCGCCGTGGAGATCCGCGGCGCCGGGCGGACCGGTCCGGGCGGCGCCGTGCCCGGGCCGCACACCCTGTTCGAAGTCGGTTCCGTCACCAAGGTGTTCACCTCGCTCGCCCTCGCGCGGCTGGTGCTCGCCGACTCCGGCGGGGCCGCCACCGGGCTCGACGAACCGCTCGCCGACGTGCTCGCCGACGTACGGCCCGGCGGTGTCGCCGTCCCGGCCAGGGGCGGGCAGCCGATCACCCTGCGGCACCTCGCCACCCACACCTCCGGGCTCCCCCGGCTGCCCCGGGGCCTGCTGGCGACGGCACTGCTCAATCCCAACAAGCCCGATCCGTACGCCCGTTGCAGCACCGAGTACGTCCTCGCCGGGCTGGCCAGGACGAGACTGCGGGCCAGACCCGGGCGTGGCTTCCGCTACTCCAACCTCGGCGCCGGGCTGCTCGGCCTGGCCCTAGCCCACCGGGCCGGCACCGGCTACGAGGAGCTGGTGGCGCGTGAGATATGCGAGCCGCTGGGACTGGTGGACACCCACGTGCGCTCGGGCCGGGAGCAGTCCGGGCGGCTGGCGCACGGGCACACCTCCGGCGGGCGGCCCGTGCCGTACTGGGACTTCGCGGACGTCCCCGGTATGGGCGGGCTCCGGTCGACCGCCTCCGACCTGGCGATACTCCTGCGGGCCCAGCTGGCCGCCGACCGCGAGCCGGACGCGCCGCTGGCGCCCGCGATCACCCTCACCCGGGCGGCCCGGCACCGGGTCAACCCGTTCGCCTGGATGCACCTGGGGTGGCTCGGCCACCGCCTGCACACCCAGCAGGGCGGCCACCTGCAGATCTGGCACAACGGCGGCACGGGCGGGTTCCGCTCCTTCGTGGCCTTCGATCCGGAGAAGCAGGTGGGGGTGGCGGTGCTGGTCAACACCCGCCGCTCCGCCGATCCGGCCGGGACGGCCCTGCTGCGCACCCTGCAGAACGAGTACGCGACGGCGAGCTGAGGCCGGGGCGAGGCGGTGAGCGGGCCCGGCGGCGGACCGGGTGCGGCCGTCGGCGGAGTGAGGTGGAGGATGGGGTGAGTTCGTTTCAGGGCCAAGAGGTACGAATTGGCCCTGTTCGAGGGCGCGGCGGTCGGTCGATGCTGAGGATCTGACAGTCGTGGTTCCGGTTGTGGTGTTCGCTCAGCGGGAGGTGGCCGAGGTGGCGGTGGTGTGGCCCTTGTCGCGGGCTCGGTCGGTCGCGGACGGCGACGGGCGGCTCGGCCGGGCGGTGCGGGTGTACCGGCGGTTCCGGCCGCTGCCGTGGCGGACGCGGGCCTGGCTGGACGCGGCGGCGGCCGCCGTCGCCGGGGCGGCCTGGTTGGCGAGCGGGGAGTGGTGGCCCGCGCCCGTGGTGGCCGCGGCGGCGATCACGGCCGCGAGCGGGTACGGGCGGCTGCGGCCGGCGCCGGGCCTGCGGGCCGTCCGGGTGCACGAGCGCGGGCTGGTGCTGGTCGGGGCGGACGGCGCGGAGCGGCCCCTGCCGTGGAGTGCGGTGGAGGCCACCGAGTACTCCCCCGGCGGGCGGCACGGGGTGGGCGAGCAGGGCCGGATCTGGCTGGTCGGCGCGGACGAGCCGCTGGCACTGGCGCAGCTGCGGCGGCTGGACGAGCTGTTCCGGGAGCTCGATGAGCGGCTCCGCCCGACCCTCCGGGCCGCGCTGCACGAGGCGTTGCGCACGGAGGGCGGCGTCCGGTTCGCCCGGGGACGGCTGACGCTGACGGCCGGCGGGCTGGTGCACCGGCCGCCGCACCCGCTCGCCGCGACGGAGGCATTCCGGTGGGCGGAGGTGCAGTCCGCGCGGGCCTCGGATCTCGGGGAGCTGGAGATCCGGACGCACTCGGCCGGCCTGCCGCTCACCCTCCCGGTGCCGAACGCCGGTGCGGCGGCGGCCTTCGTCGAGGAGGTCCGGGCCCGGAGCCTCTGACCGGCGGACGATTCGAGGGTTGGATTCCCGAACCCACTGCTCTGCGGTGAGTTCGGCTCCTCAACCGACCCCGGCCTGGTCCGGCCTGGCCCGGCCGGCGTCCATTCGGCCGACCCCTAAGGGTCCCTGCCTGCACATCCCGGAAGGGATCTCTACGCCGCTGAGTGGACGTCAACTTCCGCCCCCCGGCCTACCGTCCCTCACATGGACCGACTTCGCACCACCGCCGCCGCGGCAGCCCTGCTGCTCGCCCTGCCGCTGTCCGTCGCCGCCGCCGCGCCGGCCCTGGCCGCTCCCGCCGCCCCGGCGAACGCCTCCACCTCCGCCTCCGCTCCCGCCCCGACCGCCGTCCACGTCGACCTGCCGCGCCCGACCGGCCCGTACGCGGTCGGGCAGGAGATCCTGCACCTGGTGGACCAGGACCGCCCGGATCCGTGGGTCCCCTCCGCCGGTCCGCGCCAGCTGATGGTGTCGATGTACTACCCCGCGAAGGCCGGGACGGGCAGCGCGGCCCCGTACATGACCCCTGCGGCCGCCCGGATGCTGCTGGACGGGAAGCTCCCGGGCAACACCATCCCGACCGAGACGGTCACCGGCACCCGGACCTGGGCGAAGTCCGACGCGCGCCCGCAGGGCGGCCACTTCCCGATGGTGGTGCTGTCGCCGGGGTTCACCATGCCGCGGGCCTCGCTGAGCAGCCTCGCCGAGAACCTGACCAGCCGCGGGTACGTCGTCGCGCTGATCGACCACACCTACGAGAACACCGGGACGACGTTCCCCGACGGGCAGACCCTCCCGTGCCTGCTGTGCAACAAGCTGACGACCCCGGAGTCCTGGGCGGCCGTGGACAACAGCCGGGCGAAGGACGTCTCCTTCGTCATCGACCAGCTGACCGCCCGCCCCCACCCGGCCTGGCGCTACGCCCGCATGATCGACCGCGACCGGATCGGGATGGCCGGGCACTCGGCCGGCGGCGCCTCGACCGTCCCGTCCCTGCTCACCGACGACCGGATCCGGGCCGGGGTGGACCTGGACGGCACCATGGACGTCACCGTCCCCACCTCCGGGATCGGCGGCAAGCCCTTCCTGATGATCGGCCACCCGCTGCCCGACGGCGCCGAGGACAGCAGTTGGACGGAGAGCTGGCCGCACCTGGACGGCTGGAAGCGCTGGTTGACCTTCGCCGGCTCCAACCACGGCACCTTCACCGACTTCCCGCTGTTCTTCGAGAAGCTCAACCTGCCCCAGCCTCCCGGCACCACGATGTCGGGCGAGCGGGGCGTGGAGCTCACCCGCTCGTACGTGGCGGCCTTCTTCGACCTCCAGCTGAAGGGCGTGCAGCAGCCGCTCCTCGACGGGCCGACCGCCGCCAATCCGGAGGTGACGTTCCAGCCGTAACCGGGACGTGGTGGGCGCGGCCGTCGGCAGCCCGCCGGCGGCCGCGCCGCCGTTCGCTACGCGGCCGCCGCCGAGGCGATCGGTTCGAGCAGCCGGTGCGGGCGGACCAGGGAGCGGGAGACCGGGTCGTCCCGGTGCGTGCCGCCGCGGGCGGGGTTGGGGCGCATCGCGATCCCGGCCGGCGGGACGGGTGCGCCGCCGCACCGCGGGCAGACGCCGACGACGTCCAGGTCGGTGCCGCAGACGGCGTGCGCGAACAGGTGGTGCGGGCCGCCCGCGGTCGCGTGCCGGCCGCCCCAGCGGCTCAACTGGTAGAGCGGCCCCCACAGTTCGAGGCCGGTCCCGGTGAGCAGGTAGCCGTGGCGCAGCGGCGCCTGCTGGTACGGCTCCTTGCGCAGCACCCCGGCCGCGACCAGGGCGTTGAGGCGGGCGGTGAGGACGGCGCGGGGGATGCCGAGGTGGGCGAGGAAGTCGTTGAAGCGCTGCACTCCGTAGAAGGCGTCGCGGAGGATCAGCAGGCTCCAGCGTTCGCCGACCACCTCCAGGGCGCGGGCCAGTGCGCAGTCCTGCTGTTCATAGTCGGTTCCCAGCGCCATGCGGGTCAGCCTAGTCCACCCGGGCAGCGGGTTCAATGAACAGACCAATGGTGGTAGCGTGCCGATCGAGACGAAGGTTCATTCACCAGACCTAAGGTCCGCGCTCCGGAGGGAACACCCCATGTCCCCCGCACCACCCGGCTCCTCCCCCGTCACCGCGCCCGTCACCACGCCCGCCCGGCCCGGCGCCACCCTGGCCGCCACCGCGGCCGCGACCGCGCTGGTCACCGTCGCCTACACCGCCCCCACCGCCTCGCTCGCCGCCACCGCCCAGGCCGCGCACCTCGGGGCCACCGGCCGGACCTGGATCCTCACCGGCACCCTGGTCGGCATCTCCGCCCTGCTGCTCACCGCCGGAAGCGCCGCCGACGACCACGGCCGCAAGCGGGTCTTCACCTTCGGCGTGCTGCTGTTCGCGGCCGCCGAGGCGCTGGCCGCGCTGGCCCCCGGCGGCGCCGTCTACCTGGCCGCCCGGGTGCTGCTCGGCGTCGCCTCGGCCGCCGTCCTGGCACCCGCGCTCGGCCTGATCAGCCACGCCCACCCGCCCGGACCGGGCCGGATCCGGGCCCTCGGGGTCTGGGGCGCCGCCGTCGGCCTCGGCATCGCCGTCGGCCCGGTGTACGGCGCGCTGGTCGGGCAGTGGGCCGGCTGGCGCGCGGTCAGCGGCGGGATCGCGGTCGTCTCGGCCGCCGTGGCGGCGTACTCGGCCGCCGTCCTCACCGAGTCCCGGGCCGAACGGCCACGCGCCCTCGATCCGTACGGGGTGCTGACGCTGGCCGCCGGGACGTCCTGCCTGATCGCCGGGCTGGCCGAGGGGCGCGGCGGCTGGGGGCGGCCGGTGGTCGTCGCGCTGCTGGCCCTCGGCGTGCTGCTGCTGGCGCTGTTCGGGCTGGTCGAGGCGAAGACCCGGGAGCCGATGCTGGACCTCGCGCTGTTCCGCAGCCCCGGCTTCGTCGCCGCCACCGTCGGGGCACTGTTCACCGGGCTCTCGCTGGTCGGCTTCATGAGCTACCTGCCGACCCTGCTCCAGGGCGTCCTGGGCCTGTCCGGCCTGGCCGCGGGCGGGGTGCTGGCGCTCTGGTCGGGCCTGTCGGTGCTGTCCGCGCTCCAGGCGCGGCGGCTGGCGGCGCACCTGTCGGCCACCGCGCAGGTCGCCGTCGGACTCGCGGTCTGCGGCCTCGGCGAGGCGGGCCTGTACGGGCTGGCGCCCGGCTCCGGCTGGCTGCGGCTGGCGCCGGGTCTGGCGGTGGCGGGCGTCGGCAGCGGGGTGCTCAACGCGGCGCTGGCCCGGCTGGCCGTCAGCAGCGTCCCGGCGCACCGGGCGGCCATGGGCTCGGGTGCCAACAACACCTCCCGGTACCTGGGCTCGGCGCTCGGCGTCGCGGTCACCGTGGCCGTCGCGGGCTCGGCCCGACCGGGCGGCCCCGGCCCGGAGGCCGCCGCCCGCGCCCTGGCGGCGGGCACCGACCGGGCCGTCCTGGTCGCCGCCGCCCTGTGCCTCGTCGGCGCGCTGCTCGCCCTGGCCGCCCGCACCGCCGAAGTCCGGGGCGCCGAAGCCCGCACCGCCGAAGCCCGGGGCGGCTGCGCCCCGGAGGCCGCCCCGGCCGGCGAGCGGGTCGCGACCCGGTGAGGAGCACGGGAAGTCGGCCCGGCCGACTTCGCGCGCTCGACCGCCGCCGGCGCAGCCGGTGCCGCCGGAAGCCCGGCGAGTCCTTCCCGGAGCGCCCGCTGCCGCACCGGTGAGCCCGCTACGGTGAGCGGCCCGCCGGGGCCGCGTGCGAAGATGGCAGGGCTGGTGGGGACGATCTCCGGACGGTTCTCTGGCCATGGTGAACGACAACGAACACCACCAGGGCGAGCCGCAACAGGACGCCCTGCTGATGGTGCCGATCGCGACGGCGCTGATCGAGGCCGACGGCCGGATCCTGCACTGGAGCGGCGACGCGGAGGCACTGCTCGGCTACTCCCCGGGGCAGGCGGTCGGGGCCAGGGCCGCCAAGTTGCTGACCTCCGAGGAGCAGCGGCCCGAGGTGCTGGAGCTGTTCCAGCAGATCCTGAACGGTCGGCCCTGGTCCGGCGTGTTCCCGGTCCGGCACCGGGACGGGCACCTGGTGAACCTGGAGTTCCGCACCTATCCGATCACCGGGCCGGACGGCCGCACGCTGGTGCTGGCCGTCGCCTCCGACGTGACCACGCTGCGCCGGATCCAGGCGGACCTGGCGGTGCTCGACGGCTTCTTCACCCAGTCCCCCGTGGGCATGGGCGTCTTCGACCCCGAGCTGCGGTTCGTCCGGCTGAACGAGGCACTGGCCCGGGCCAACGGCCTGCCCGTCGAGGAGCAGCTCGGCCACCGGCTCACCGAGGTGCTGCCCGGGATCAACGGCGCCGAGGCCGAGGCGGTGATGCGGCGGGTACTGGAGAGCGGCGAACCGGTGGTGGACACCCGCTCGCACGGCCGCACCCCGGGCGACCCGCAGCGCGACCACGCGTGGTCCGCCTCGTACTTCCGGTTGGAGGAACCCGGCGGCCGGGTGCTCGGCGTGAGTTCCACCGTCATCGACGTCACCGAGCGGTTCCGCGCCGAGGCCCGGGCGGCGCGCGCCCAGGAACGGCTGGCCCTGCTGGTCGACGCGACCGCCTCCATCGGCACCACGCTCGACCTGCGGCAGACCGCCCGGGAGCTGGCCGACACGATGGTGCCCAGGGTCGCCGACATCAGCGGGGTGTTCGCGCTGGAGGTGCTGGTGGCCGGGCGGAACGTCGAACCGCCCGACCCGGACGCGCCGCAGCTGGTCCGCCGACTGGCCCTGGCCACCACCGACCCGCTGTACCCGGCCGAGTCACTGCCGGTGGAATCGCTGTACGAGCTGACCCCGGACTCGCCGTACGCCCGGGCGCTGGCCACCGGGCGGACGGTGGTGGTGCCGTCCTGGGAGCTGCCGCTGCTGAGCGAGGCCATCACCGAGAGCCACCGCCGGGCCTACCTCGGCGACCGGCCGCGCTCGGTGCGGATCACCCCGCTGGTCGCGCGCGGCACCACGCTCGGCATGGTGGTGTACTCGCGGCGCGGCGACCGGGAGTCGTTCGCCGAGGCCGACATCACCCTCGGCGACGAGCTGGCCTCGCGGGCCGCCGTCGCGATCGACAACGCCCGGCTGTACCTGCGCCAGCACCAGACCGTCCTGGCCCGGCAGCAGGCGCTGCGCGAGGCGAAGGCCGCCCAGGAGCGGCTGGCGCTGGTCAACGTGGCCTCCGCCCGGATCGGCACCACCCTCGATCTCGCCCAGACCGCGCAGGAGTTGGCCGAGGTGGCGACGCCCAGGCTGGCCGACTCCGTGGTGGTGGAGGTGCTGGAGGACCTGGTCCGCGGCGAGCGCGAGGCCCGCGCCCCGGAGGACGGTTCGGCGCTGCTGCGGCGGATGGCCTTCCACTCGGTGCCCGGCTCGACGTTGCGGCCGGTCGCCCGGCTCGGCGGGGTGCACCGCTTCGCACCCGGCACGCCGTACGCGTGGAGCCTGGCACACCGCAAGCCGGTCTTGGTGCCGCGGATGGACGCGGAGGGGCTGGCCTGGTTCGCCGACGACCCGGTGCGCGCCGCGGCGGTGCGGGAGCAGAACGTCCACTCCTTCATGGTCGTCCCGCTGATCGCGCGCGGCACCGCGGTCGGCGTCGCGGGCTTCTACCGCACCCTGGTGGAGCGCCCGTACGAGGAGGACGACATGGCGCTGGCCGGCGAGTTGGCGGTGCGGGCCGCCGTGTCGATCGACAACGCGCTGCTGTTCACCCGCGAGCGCGACGCGGCCGCCGCCCGGCAGCGGGCGCTGGACGCGGCCCGGGCCGCGCAGCAGCGGCTGTCACTGCTCAACGAGGCCAGCACCCGGATCGGCACCACCCTCGATCTGCACCGCACCGCCCAGGAGTTGGTGGAGATGGTGATCCCGCGCTTCGCCGACTTCGTCACCGTGGACCTGCGCGACGCGGTGCTCGGCGGCGAGGAGCCCGGCCCCGTCCCGGAGAACGAGTCGATACTGATGCGGGCGGTGGCGGTCGGCGAAACGGCTCAGGACGGCACCATGACGGCGGCCTCCGACCAGGTCGGCGAGACCTCGCAGTCCGCCCAGCTGTACGCGCAGAGCCTGCGCACCCGGCGCTCGATCCTGGTCTCCGAGGTGACCGAGGAGGAGATGCGCCGGATCGCCGCCTCGCCCGACCGGGTCCAGCCGGGGCTGGCCGCCGGGGTGCACTCGTACCTGATGGTGCCGCTGGTGGCGCGCGGACTCGTACTGGGCGGAGCAGAGTTCGTCCGCACCCGCAACCCGGAGCCGTTCGGCCCGGAGGACCGCTCACTGGCCGAGGAACTCGCCGCGCGCACCGCCCTCGCGATCGACAACGGCCGGCTCTACCGGCGCGAGCGGGACACCGCGCTCACCCTCCAGCGCAGCCTGCTGCCGCAGGAGATCCACCGCACGCTCGGCCTGGACCTCGCCTACCGCTACCTGCCCAGCAGCGTGGTCAGCGAGGTCGGCGGCGACTGGTTCGACGTCGTGCCGCTCTCCTCGGGGCGGGTCGCGCTGATCGTCGGCGACGTGATGGGCCACGGCATCCGGGCCGCCGCCACCATGGGCCAACTGCGCACCGTAGCCCGGACGTTGATCACCCTGGACCTGAGTCCGGAGCGCGTCCTGCACCGGCTGGACGAGGCCTCCAGCGCCCTCGGCGAGGGCCAGTTCGCCACCTGCGTCTGTGTGGTGTACGACCCGGTGGACCGCCACTGCACCGCCGCCTGCGCCGGCCACCTGCCGCCCGTCGTCGCCGATCCGCAGGGGCGGGCGCACCTCGTCGAACTGCCGCCCGGCGCACCGCTCGGCGTCGGCGGAGTCCCGTTCGAGAGCGTGGAGTTCACCCTCCCCGAGGAGGCCATCCTGGTGCTCTACACCGACGGGCTGGTCGAGCGCCGGGGCCACGACATCGACGAGGGACTGCAGCTGCTCTGTCGGACGGTCGCCGACCGGCGCCGCTCGCTGGAGCAGACCTGCGACGCCGTCCTGGCCGAACTCACCGGCCCCACCAGCGAGGACGACATCGCCGTCATCATGGCGCAGGTCCGGCCGGTCGGCGCGGACCGGATCGCCAGCCTGCCGCTCACCGGCGACCGCGCGATGGTCGCCCACTCGCGCCGCTTCACCCGCGAGACGCTGGCCGCCTGGGGCCTCGAAGCGCTCGCCGACTGGGCCGAACTGCTCACCAGCGAGCTGATCACCAACGCCCTGGTGCACGCCGGATCCCCCACCCAGCTGCGGCTGTTCTGCAACCGGGCGCTCACCGTCGAGGTCGCCGACCAGGAGAGCGAGACGCCCCGGATCCGGCGCGCCCGCGCCGAGGACGAGGGCGGGCGCGGCATCCACCTGGTCAACGAGCTCGCGCACCGCTGGGGCAGCCGCCGCACCGGGGACGGCAAGGTGGTCTGGTTCGAGCTGGAACTGCCCCCGGGCAGCCCGTCCGAGTGATCCGGCCCGCGACCGGGTGGTGCGGCCTACGACCGGGCGGTTCGGCCCGCGACCGGGCGGTTCGGCCCGCGACCAGGTGGCACGGCCCGCGGGCTCAGTCCGGCAGGAGCAGGTTCACGTCGCCGAACTCGTGCCAGAGGTAACGGTGCTGGACGGCAGCCCGGTAGCACTCGGCGAGCAGGGGCCGCCCGGCGACGGCGGCCAGCATCAGCAGGTGCGAGGCGCGGGGCTCGTGCCAGCCGGTGAGCAGGCCGTCGACCGCGCGCACCCCGCGCTCCGGGGTGATCACCAACTCCGTCCAGCCGTCCGCCTCCTGGACGGTGCCGTCCGGCGCGGCGGCCGACTCCAGGGCGCGCACCACCGTGGTGCCGACGGCGATCACCCGCCCGCCGCCGGCCCGCACATGGCCGACCAGGCGGGCGGTGGCCGCCGGGACGTGGAACCGCTCGGCGTACGGCGCCTCGTGCGCCTCCGGCGAGGCCACCCCGGTGTGCAGTGTGACCGGCGCGACCAGCACCCCGCGACCCGCCAGCCGGGCCACCACCTCCGCGCTGAACGGCCTTGCGGCGCTGGGCATCTCGCTGCTGCCGGGGGCGGTCGCGAAGACCGTCTGGTAGGCCTCGATCGGCCAGTCGCGGTCCACGTAGCCGTACCGGATCGCCTTGCAGTGCGCCTCCAGGTACGACAACAGCCCTGCTGGAAAGGTCAGTCGGGCGTACCAGAGCCGGGCGGTGAACGGTGCGACCAGCTCGGCCGCGCCGCCGGCGGGCAGCGCCACCCGCAGACCAGGCCGGGCCGGGGAGTCGGCCGGCGGGTAGCAGGCGGCCGCCGCACCCGACACCACCCGCCGCAACTCCACCAGGTAGGAGCCGCGTTGGTCGGGCTGGGCGGAGGACAGGTGCAGCGCGACCGCCGTACCGTCGGGCAGCCGGCCGGGCAGTGCGGCCGGCAGGGTGGCCGAGTTGTTGACCACCAGCAGGTCACCCGCGCGCAGCACCCCGGGCAGCTCGGTGAAGCGGTGGTGCTCGACGCTCCCCCGGTCGCGCCGGCCGACCAGCATCCGCACGCCGTCCCGCGCCCCGCCGCGCGCCTCCGCCGGTGCCCGGGCGGAGAGTTCGGGCGGCACGGCGACGTCGAGGCCGAGGTCCGCCAGTCCGGTCATCGCCCACCCCGGGCCGCGGCCCTCAGGTCCTCGGCGCGGTAGCGGCCGGAGGGGGCGCGGTCGTGCAGCAGTCCGAGCAGGACCGGCACCACCTCCTCGGGCAGCGGCTCGCCGGAGATGTCCTCACCGGGGCTGGCCTCCTGCAACATCCCGGTGCGCATGCTTCCCGGGTCCACCGCCCACACCCGCAACTCCGGCTCCTCGCGGGCGAGTACGGCGGTGGCGAGGTCGAGCGCCGCCTTGCTGGCGCCGTAGCCGCCCCAGCCGAGATAGGGCACGACGGCGGCGTCCGAACTGATGTTGAGCACGGCCCCGGCGTGGGCGCGCAGCTGCGGCAGGACGAGCTGGGTGAGGGCGATCGGGGCGAGCACGTTGACCTCGAAGGTCTCCAGCAGGTCCGGCAGCGGGAAGTCGGCCAGCCGGGGCAGCGGTTCGGCGCCGGGCGCGGTGGCGCCGTTGAGCGTACCGGCGTTGTTGACCAGCAGGCTCGCGCCGCCGAGCCCGTCGGCGGCCGCGGTCAGGTGGGCGCGGTGGTCGTCGTCGACGATGGAACCGGGGAGGGCGACGACCTTGGTGACGGCGGCCAGGGCCGCCTCGGCGGCGGCGAGTCCGGCCGCGCCGCGGGCGCTGATCACCAGCTGCCAGCCGTCGGCGGCGAGGGCCCGGGCGAGCGCCAGGCCGAGCCCCCGGGAGGCGCCGGTGACCACGGCGACGGGGGCGGGGGCGGGGGCGGTGTGCTGTGCTGCGTCCATGCCCCCACCCTCGCCCCGCAGGGGGCGGCGGCGGATCGGCCACCGGAACCGGGACCCGGTCGTCCGTTGGGCCTACGGCACCTGGGTCGCCGGACCTGGGCCGGCGGCCCAGGCTTGCGGGTCCGTCCAGGCGGCGAGGGCGCGGCGGGTGTCGAAGCGGTGCTCCCGGCCGGTCAGCGGGTCGGTGAACTCGACCACCGAGGCGAGGAGTTGGAGCGGGCGGCGGAAGTCGTCCGGGGCCGGTTCGGGCAGCACCACCGGATACACCGGGTCGCCGAGGATCGGCACGCCGAGGCCGCACATGTGCAGCCGCAGCTGGTGGGTGCGCCCGCTCAGCGGCCGCAGCCGGTAGCGGGCCAGGCCGTCGCGGCGTTCCAGCAGGTCGATCCGGCTCTCGCTGTTCGGCGGCGCGTCGAGCTCCCGGGCCGCGATCACCCCGCGCTCCTTGAGGATGTGGCTGCGCACGGTGCGCGGCAGGTCCAGCGCCGGGTCGTACGGGGCGATCGCCTGGTACTCCTTGCGCACCAGCCGGTCGCTGAACAGCGTCTGGTAGGCGCCGCGCTCCTCGGGCCGCACCACGAACATGGCCAGGCCCGCGGTGAGCCGGTCGAGCCGGTGCGCGGGGCTCAGGGCGGGCAGGTCGAGACTGTGCCGCAGCCGGGACAGCGCCGTCTCGACGACGTGCCGGCCGCGCGGGGTGGTGGCCAGGAAGTGCGGCTTGTCGACGACGACCAGGTGTTCGTCGCGGTGCAGCACCTCCAGTTCGAACGGGACGTGGACCTCCTCGGGGAGGTCCCGGTAGAACCACAGGTGCGCGCCGGGCCGGAACGGCTCGTCCGGGGCGACCGGGCCGTGCTCACCGACGATCTCGCGGCCGCTCAACGCCGCGTCGATCCGCGCGGCGGCCACGGCCGGCAGCCGCTCGACCAGGTAGGCGCGGACGGTCGGCCAGGGGCCCTCGGGCGGCAGCCGCAGGTGCACCGGGTCCACACCGTGGCGCTGCGGGAGGGGGGAGGCCGGGCGGCGGCTCTTGCGTCTCATCTCCCGGCCAGCGTAGTCCGCCCGCTGGGGCGGCCTCGGCCGAGGCCCCCGAGGTGCCGCTCACGGGGAGTGCGGAGCACAGTGGACGGTAGGTCGCCAATCCGCCGGGAGCAGCCGGGAGGACGTGTGAGCGCAGACGGCCCGGGCGGTGTGCCGCCGCTGCACCTGCCGCGGCGCACCCGGATGCTGCTGGTCGGCGCCTTCGGGCTGCTGGTCGCCGCCGTGGTGGCCGACCTGGTGACCGGGCCGGGGACGACCCTCTCCCCCGTACTGGCCGTCGCGCCGGTCCTGGCCGGGGCGACCACCCGCAGCGCCCGGGTACCGCTGGCCGCCGGGGGCATCGCCGTCGTGGCGGTCGGGCTGCTGGAGACCACCAACACCGAACTGCCGGCCGAGGTGCACATCACCGCGCTGATCACGGTGCTCGCGGCGACCCTGGCCAGCGCCGCCAACGTCGTCCTGGTCTCGGCCCGGGAGCGGGAGCTGTTCCACGTCCGGACGGTCGCCGAGGCGGCGCAGCGGGCCCTGCTGCGCCCGCCGCCGGAACGGATCGGGCGGCTGCGCACCGCGGTGCGCTACGTCGCGGCGGCGGCCGAGGCACGCATCGGCGGGGACCTGTACGCGGTGGTCGACACCCGCTACGGCGCCCGGATCCTGCTCGGGGACGTGCAGGGGCACGGGCTTCCGGCGGTGGAGACGGCGGCGGACGTGCTGGGGGTGTTCCGCGAGGCGGCCCGGACGGAGCCCGATCTCGGGCGGCTGGCCGAGCGGCTGGACGCGGCGCTCGCCGCCCGACCGGGCGAGGGGCGCTTCGCCACCGCGCTGCTGCTGACCGTGCCCGCGGAGCGGGGGCCGGTCGGCGTGGTCAACTGCGGGCACCCGCCCCCGCTGCTGCGCCGCGCGGGCCGGGTGCACGCGCTGACGCCGCCGTACGCCGCGCCGCCGCTCGGGCTGCTGGGGCTGACCGGTGACGGCTATCCGACGGGCCGCTTCGAGCCGCTGCCGGGGGACCTGCTGCTCCTGTACACCGACGGCATCACCGAGGCCCGCAACGCCGAGGGGCGGTTCTACCCGCTGGAGGAGCGGCTGCCGGGGCTGCCCACGGGGAGCCCGGCGGACCTGCTGGAGGACCTGCTCGCGGACGTCGACGGCTGGGTCGGCGACGCCGGGCTGACGGACGACGCGGCGCTGCTGGCGCTCCGCTGGGAGCACTGACGGGCGGACGAGCAGGCCGGCGGGTCGGCGGGAGCAGTGACGGCCCGGCCGATTGTCAGAGCCGTGTGCAAGGCTTCGCACACGGTCGGTGAGGGGCCGGCCGGGTGACGATCGTCGGGAGGAGAGCACCATGGGGTCCAAGGCCAGCGGGTCGTTCGAGCTGACCAGCTTCGAACCGGTGGAGACGGAGGAGCGCGAGGGTGCGGCCTTCGGGCGGGTCCGGATCTCCAAGAACTTCACGGGCGGGCTGAGCGGCACCAGCGAGGTGCGGATGCTCTCCGTCGCGGGCCCCTCGGGCGGCCCGGCGTCGTACGTCGCGGTGGAGCACGTGACGGGCGAACTGGACGGGCGGATGGGCTCGTTCGTGCTCCAGCACGCGGCGTGGGACACCGGCGGGACGACCATACGCGTGGTGCCGGGCACCGGGTCGGGCGAGCTGGCCGGGCTCACCGGCGAGTTCCGCCTGACCGTCGACGCGGCCGGCACCCACACCTACGTCCTGGAGTACGACCTGGGCTGATCACCTGGTCTCCCCCGCGCGCCGCGTGCCGCACGCACCGGGCTGCCGTCCGCGCTGCCACGATGATGCGATCAGTGCACGATCGACATCGGAGGGTGGCGCATGCCCGGTACGACGATGGCGGCGGACGGCACGCCGGTCGCGGTGCTGGCCGCGAATACGGTCGCGGCGCCAGTCACGGCTCACGTCACGGCGCCGGTCACGGTCGAGGAGGTGGTCGGTCGGCTGCGGGAGATCGGGGCGGGTCTGCCCCCGGCGGACGGGGTGGCGGTCTTCAACCGGCTCTACCTCACCGTCACGGAGGCCGTCCGCGACCGGCTCGGCGGCTCGTACTTCGCCGATCCAGCGGCGATGGCCGAACTGGACACGATGTTCGCCGGGCGCTACCTGCTGGCCGTGGCCGCCGACACGGCCGGGCAGGAGCCGCCCGCCTGCTGGCGGCCGCTGTTCGCGCTGCGCGCCCACCCGGGGGTGCACCCGCTGCAGTTCGCGCTGGCCGGGGAGAAAATCCGTTAACACCAGACTACCCGCGATCGTGCGCCCCGGGGGGGGGGGCGCGGGGGGGCGGGGCGGCGCGGGGCGCGCCCCCCCGCCCGGCGCGGCGGGGGGGCGCCGGCGCGCGCGCCGGGGCCGCGGCAAGGGAGCGGCTCG
>NZ_JBHWIJ010000037.1:40467-44528 GCF_042732255.1 Kitasatospora sp. NPDC059803
GGGGGGGGGCCGCCCCCCCCCCGGGGCGCCCCCCCGAGATAGCCCGCGCGCGGGTGAAAAAAAACATGAAAACCAAGACACCCCCATTCGCGCCCCCCTTCCGCCCCCCCGGGGACACGGCCCCCCGCCCGGGCAGCCCAGGCGCGGCTACTGGCCGGGGTCCGGCCCGGCGTAGGCCGATGAGCGGAAGATGCGCGGGAACGCCCGGGAACCGTGCCGCTGATCGAGCCAGGCGGTCAGGCCGGACAGGTCCCCGCTGATCATCGCGGCCACGATCAGGCCGTGCAGCGCGCCCGCGTCGGCCCTGCCCATCTCGGTCAGGAAGTACTGATAGCGCGCGCCGACACCGTGTTCGTAACCGGCCATCGCCAGGTGGAAGCGGGTGGCGATGCCGGGCTCCGCCTGGTCGAAGTCGGACGACTCCAGACGGCCCGTGGTGTCGCGGAAGGCCAACCGATCGGGCGGAGCGATCCGCTCGGCCAGGTCGAGCCGGTCGGCCACCGTGGCGGCGATCGTCCGGGCCTCCCGATCGGTCGCCCCCTCCATCACGATCCCAAGGTTGCGGGTCGAGACGGCATCCTCCTGGTCCCGCGCCGAGTAGGTGCTCCCCTGCGGGTCTCGCCGGTTGATCCCGTACCGGCTTCGGACCACGTGCCCGTCCTGGAACCGGTACTCCCGGAACGACCCCCAGTGCAGGCAGTCATGTGCGTAGGAGCGGAGCAGGTCAAGCGCCACCAGTTCGGGCGATGTCAGCCGGGGGTCACTCAGCCGCCCGTACCTCGTGATCACGGAGGCCATCTGCTCGTGCCGGTAGCCCTGGTTCGGGTGGTGGAACCCGCCGAACGCGTCGGGCTGGGTCGAGCGCACTCCAACCCACACTCGATCGATCGGCAGGAGCTGGTTCAACCCCAGCTCCCGGTAGCGGTCGGCCAGGAGGGCCGCCCCCTGCCGGAACACCTCTCGCGCCGACTCGTCCGCCCAGGTGTCCAGCACCCAGTGCAGCAGCGAGAACGTCACGTGCGGGTGCGCCTGGTCCAGTGCCGCCGTCGCCCGTCGCGCGGCGAGCAGGTGCGCCAGTTCCGCGCGCTCGGCCAGATCTCCGGCCAGGTGCTCGTTTGGCCCCAGGCAGGAGGGGGCGAGCGAGCGGCCGAGGGTCAGAAGCGCTGACGGCTGATCAGCTGCCGGTGCGAGTCCTGCACTCCCTCGGGAAGATTGTCCGGTGAGAACCATCGGGCCTCCAAGATCTCAAACGATGCGACCCTGATCCGTCCGCTGACGTACAGCGCCTCGTAGGCGACTTCGACGCGCAGCTTGTATCCGCTCTTCAGGTGCGCCAGTTCGCACACCTTCACCGTGAGTCCGGTCTCCTCCTGGACCTCACGGATGATCGTGTCTTCGAAGCTCTCGCCCTTGTTGGCGTAGCCGGTCGGCAGACCCCACTGCCGACCCTCCGGCCACATGCGGTGCTTGAGCAGCAGCACCCGGCCTTCCTCGTCGCGGACGATGCCCGTGACCCCGACCATGAACTTCGAGTGCCACAGCCACAGCACGCGCCACTGCATCGGGCCCCGGATGATCCGCCAGAGCTTCGCAGCGATCTTCTTCATGGGTTTCGCCCCTTCATTTGTGGCCACTCCCGCACGCCGCTCGCACGGTCAGCCCACCATCCCGCACCTCACCCCACCGACGCCAAATCCCGTGATCATCAGACCAATTGGGGCGCGTCAGTGCTGGTGCCGGTGCCGCCCTCGCTCCGCGCTCAGCGCCACTTGCCGGGCCCCCTCGGCCGCCACCGGGTCGGGCGGCTCCGGGGTGCTGGGCAGGTCGGCCGGCGCGGGGGCGTAGAGGTCGAACAGCAACCACGCGGCGTGCTCCTGCAACGGCTTCTTGCGCTGCTCGGCGCGGACACGGGTGGCGCTCACCGCGTACTGCTTGCGGGTGTCTGCCTGCATCAGCCACAGACGGGCGTGGTAGGCGTCCGGGAAGGCCAGCAGCACCGATCGGCCGGACAAGTCCGGAAGCGTGCAGAACTCATCCAGGACCACATCCCGCAGGACGTGAGACCCCGCAGCCTGCACGACGTTGTAGCGCATCACCATGCCCGGCTTCGGCTCACCGGACACCGCCAACTCGGCGCTCGCCGTCTCCCCGCTTTGGTGCGAACCAGTGGACCTCACGACAACGGACATACCTGGCTCCCCTTCGCTTGGCTTCGTGGAATGAGAAGCCAGGCTAGGGGGATTCCAGACAGGGACTCAACGGTATTCCCGCTATCGACTAAAGATCTTGCGATATCCCTCGATAGTGGTCAGCCCACTCCCCCAGCTTGACCCGAGCCTCCTCACCCCAGAGCGAATAACCCTCAAAGGTCCGGAACTCATTCAGGTACTCCTGAATATCCCGGGGGTCGCGAAATACGAGCGCACCCGTCGATACCTCAACGGTAGCGAGAGACTCGTCATAGACGGTGAATACGTTCAACGGTGCCCAAGGCATGTGACCGGCCATCGGAATAACCCCGAGGCGCACATTCGGCAACCGGGAAACAGAGATCAGTCTGTCGATCTGCATCGCCATGGCTTGCTGGGACACAAGGGGCCAGCGGCAAGCCTGCTCGGTCAGAATAAAGTTGAAGCGCTTGGCCGACTCATAGAGGACGGCCTGCCGCTCAAGCTTCTTGGCGATAGCCTTCAAGTGGTCACCGGGAAACGGGGCGAGGCTGGCTCGAATGTACTCGGGTGTCGCAATAAGCCCGGTGATCATGGTCGGCAGGAAGTATCGAAATTCATCGGTGGTACGTTCAAGCGTCGCCAACTCGACTTGCTTCTTTTCGAGCCCCTTCCTTCGCAGGGCCCTCGCATCCTGCCACTCCGTGTTGGCGATGCGGGCAAGTGCCGTGACGTGGGCAATGAGGTCAGGCGGCGCGTCCAGCGCCCGCAGGATCAGTTCAACGTCAACCAGCGACGGCGTGACCTTGCCAGTCTCGATCTTGGAAATCTTGGACTGCGACATGTTGACACGCCGAGCGAGCTGGACCCCGGAGAGTCCAGCTCGCTTGCGAAGCTCTTGAAGGATTGCCGCCAGGTCCGAGTTCGATTGACCTAGCTCTTGCGGATCAAGCGCCAATGCCCTTCACATACTCCTCGAAAGGCACCGATTCAGCGATTGCAATCCGCTGATACTCGACGAACGGGCTCACGTCGCCCTCGAACACGGTGCGGTCGATCTGCGTTCCGTCGGGCAGGTAGTTCATGAGCACCACCTCCCTTTTGTCGAACATCCAATAGTCCGTGACGCCGGCCAGTGGATTAGGGCGATCCGTGACGTCCATGATTCGAATGTCCTCTCCCGCCCAGGCATGCGGCAGGTAATACATGAACTCGTAGCGCAGGTACTCGGAGAGCGGTCGCGTGACAATATGAACGCGCCCCTTGGACTTCCCCTCTCGGCGCACCCGCCTGAGGTCGTCCGTGTAGTCGTTGGAGTGCGCATGCGGGTCAATTCGCTCACCCGCCTGGTAGGCCCGCAGCTCCTCGATCTCCTGCGGCACGTTGTAGGCCGGGAGAGTTTCCAGGCGCCATGCCTCCGTCTTGAACTCCCGGAACCGGGCCTGCCAGGCGTCACCATCCAAGCGCACGGACAGCCTCCCGAAGAACACTCTCGGGGATCTCCACGAGCCCTTCGCCGGTGGGCGGCGTGAAGGCGTCGGACACCTCTCCCTGAACCACGAACGTCCCCCGCTCGGTGCGGTACACGTTGGGGCAGTCGTTCTGGTTGCACTCCCCCGAGCCACTGCCGTTGCCCGTGTTCGTCAGCCGTGTGAGACCCGACCTGTCGTCCATCTCAACCCCCTTGAACTGCGGCCCGACTTGGACCGCCCGGCAATGACGCTAGAGATCCCTTGGGTACATGTCTATGACAGGACAGAAATATTCCCGTGTTGGACTAAGGATCATGGTCGGGCGACCCAGAAACGACGAAAGGCCCCGGCCGCCCCCGGGAGTTGGCGGGCGGGGCCCCGGGGGTGCGGGCGGGCAGAGGGGGGTGGCCCCACGCTGGGG
>NZ_JBHWIJ010000038.1:0-4953 GCF_042732255.1 Kitasatospora sp. NPDC059803
CGGCGCGGCGGGGCGGGGCGCCCCTAATGTAATCGGGCGCCCCCCCGCCCCCCGCCGGCCGGCGCCCGCGGGGGCGCGGGCCCCGCCCGGCGCGCGCGGTCCGAGCCCTGCTGCCGTACCGGGCGCGGCCGGTCCCGCTCAGCTCTCGGCCGACCACCCGCGTCTCAGCTCAGCTGACCACCCGGGGCAGCCGCAGGATCGGCAGCCCCGTCAGTGCCACCACCCCGAGCTGCACCAGCAGCTCAGCACGTCCCCGTGCCCAGCCCGGGCAACACCGCAGCCGGCGGCGGCAGAGGAAGTGGACGTGGCCGCAGGACAACACTGGTGGACACCTCGGTGGGACAACCGCGAAACCCGCTGGCCAGAACGACTCCGGCGGACAGGCCGATGGCCTGGATGGCGAAGACGCTGGAGCCCGTGGGGTCGTTCAGGATGGCGACCGCGTCCACGCCGTCGTCGCGGGATCCCTGGGTGCGCCAGGTCTCGTAGCCCATGGCTTCGAAGAGTTCGCGCACCAGCCGCTCGAAGTCGTAGGGGTTCATCTGGAGCAGGTCCGGCCGACTGTCCAGCGTGGCGACCACGGCGGTGTCGGTGATGATGCGGTAGCGCGACAGGTCCGCCTCGACGATGGGTGTGACCGGTTCCAGGTCGTGGGGGTGCTTGGAGACGGTGGCGCCGAGCCGGTGGAGGCATTGCTGCGGGTCCAGTCTCGGCTCGTCCAGGACCAGTTCGGCAAAGTCCTCGCGCTGGGCGACGACGCTGACGACGCACGCCCGGACGGCCTGGCCGGTTGCCGGATCCGTCGCGTTGACGCGGCCGTTGAGGATGACGCTGTCCACGAACGCGGCCGGCGTGGCGGAGAGCGCCTCGTCAAGCGCGCGGAGGGCCAGGCGGGCCACGAGCCGGGCGTAGGCCTCGTGGACCTCGGCCTGCTTGAGCGGCTGGGGGACGACCTCGGCCCGCTGCGCCACGTAGCGGTAGGAGGCCACCGTGGGAACGATCTCGTGGCTCGGGAGCTCGACCTCGACCAGGAGTTGCTGCGCCTCGGGGACGTAGACCGCGTGGGCCGCCGTTCGGCAGCCCTCGGGGACCGGAGAGCGCCTCAAGAGGTCTTCCACGACGCTGGCGACGCCTTGCGGGCCGTCGTGGGCGAAGGCCTGTTCCACGTGCGGATGCCACAGGTCGAGACCCTCGGGACGCTGAAGCAGGACCGCTTCCAACTCCTCGCGGCGCAAGCGGCATTGGAGTGTTCCCTCGTCGGCCTGGGCTTTGAGGCGGGCCGTCTCCGCTTGCCGGGCCTGTCGTTGGGCTTCCTTCTCGGCCTGGGCCTCCTCGCGTTTCTTCGCCTCCTCCGCTCGACGGCGTGCGGCCTGGCGCTTGGCCAACTCGGCCTCCACCCGGGCGGCTTCCCTCGCACGGGTGGCTTCCTCGCGCTTGAGGTGCTTCTCCCCGGCGGCCAGGAGCCGGGCGTGTTCGACCGCAGGGTCGACCGTCCGCTTCCGGGGGCGAGGTGGAGCCGGCGCGGAGGGCTTGGCGGGTGCCTGCTGCTGCGTTCCTCGCCGGGCCTCCGCGGCTTTCGCCTGCTGCTTCAGGCGGTACGCCTCCGCGAGGATCTCCGCCACCGTCTTGCGGCGTGCCACAATCCACCCCCTGGTCCATTGCCGCGCACACCGGCACGGCGGCCCTCTACAGCCTCTGCGTTACCCGAGCAGCACTACCCGGTGGAGACGGCTGGGAATCCGTAGCCTCGGGCCGGGGCAGGAGAACCGGGTCAAGCGGCCTGGTGCACAACGCGCCGCTGTCAGTCGGGAGCCCAGGCCGTTGAGCGCGGGCTCACTCGCGGGCTTCGTAGCGTGCGCCGGGCCTCGGCCAGCTGGAGTCCATGAAGTCGGGGCGGTCGATCCGGTGGAAGCAGCGCACCAGGAACTCGGTGAACGTTCCGGCGGTCTCGAACCACTCGACCTCGTCGCTGCTGATGATGATCCGCCACTCGGCGGGCTCGTCCTCGACCGCGCGGAAGAAGTACCGGCTGCCGTGCTCGTCGCTTCCCCACAGCAGCAGAATGCCCGATTGGACGTCGGACTCGTCCACCTCCCAGCAGTCCTCGTCGATCTCGCCGTACCAGGCCGGACGCTCAGGTGGGGGTCCCCAGTGGCGCTCCAGCTCGGCCGGTGTGGTGTCCATCGGCCGGTCGATCGTCAGGTAGCCGTCCACCGAGCCGGGGCCGTACAGGTCGAGGAACGCCTTGAAGTCGGCCGGCAGCCGGAAACCGAGGTGCCGCTCACTGGCGTCCCAGATCGCGGGCCTGGCCCGGCCCCAGCACGAGGGTTCCCCGAGCATCGCGCGTAGCTGCTCCAGCGCGGTTCGGCCCTCCGGGCGGGGGTGCGAGGTTGCTGGTGTCAGCATTGCCACAGGAACACGGCGTGTGCGCAGGGCTCGCACGCGAAGGCGTAGGCCTTGCCGCGGCCGCCGAAGTTCATCGCTGCGGCGTGGTCCCGTCCTTCCTTGAGCTGGACGACGAGCATCGGTCCGTCGCAGGTGGCGCACTGCGGCCAGGTAGTCCCGGCCGGGGCCAGCGGCGCGCCGCCGGTGCGGGTGGGCGGCGCGTCGGGCCCCGTGGTGCCCGCGTACGTCATCAGGGTCGTTGTCACAGGTGGCGACTGTACGACAGGCCGCTGACACCATCTCGGCGTCCCGTCCGACAGCGGCAGACGCTGTACGCCCGGGGCGACGTGAAAATTCTTGGAACTCGTGGCCCCGCAGCCGCCCGGAACAGTGCCTCAGGCGCCCCTCAGGGGGCCGTGGCCGGATCGCGGCGGCAGTGCGCAGCCGTCCCGGCCGGGCGCTCGCGGTTGCCTCTCAGGAGCCCGTCAGCGGCCTCGCCAAACTGGCTCTGACCTGGTGTTTTCTCGGAAATCTCCTAGGCTGGGGGAGCTTTGTCGGGCACCTTCGGAGGGGGCATCATGGGCGAGGAATCAAGGGCGTACGGCGCCAGCAAGATCGTGGTTCTTGAGGGCCTGGAGGCCGTTCGGAAGCGGCCCGGGATGTACATCGGATCGGTCGGTGAGCGCGGCCTGCACTGCCTGGTGTTCGAGGCCGCCGAGTGGGCGCTGGACGAGATCCTCGGCGGTACCGCCAGCCGTGTGGAGATCACCCTCACCGCCGATGGTGGCGTCCGCGTCGCCGACGACGGCATGGGCGTCCCGGTCGAGCACGCCGGTCACAGTGACGGCCCTGCGCTGGAGACCCGGTTGACCGTGCTCTGCTGGGGGGCGCAGCCTGCCAACCGGCGCTCGCTGCTCGGCGGTTACTTCGGCGTGGGACTGGCCGTCGTCAACGCGCTGTCGGACCGTCTGACGGCCGAGGTGCGGCGCGACGGCGCCCGCTGGGTGCTGGAGTACGAGCGAGGTGTGGCTGTCGCGACGCCCGCCCACGCTGGACCGGCCGACGGCAGCGGGACCGCGATCACCTTCCGGCCCGATGCCGAGATCTTCGAGACTCTGGAGTTCTCGTTCGACGCGCTGGCCGAGCGTTTCAGGGAACTGGCCTTCCTGAACCGGGGCTTGGACGTCACTCTGACCGATGACCGCGACCCCGCGGTGCCCCGGGCCGTCCGCTTCCGGTTCCCGGGCGGACCGAGGGACCGCATCGTTGAGCAGGGCGCCGCCCCCCTCCACCCGGACGTGATCGGCTTCAAGCGCGAGTACTCCGAAATGGAGGGAAGTGTCGAGGTGGCCTTCCGTTGGTGCGACTCGCGCGAGGAGCGGGTCGCAAGCTACGCCAACAGCCGGCCGACCACCAACGGCGGCACGCACGAGCTCGGCTTCCGCGACGGCCTGGCGGCCGCGCTCAACGCCCATGCCCGCGAGCAGCAGTTGCTCATGCCGTCCGACCCCGACCTCACCCCCGCCCAGCTCGGCGTGGGCCTGACGGCGGTCGTGTCGGTGAAGCTCGATCGCCCCGAGTTCGAGGGGGCCACCCGCGAACGACTGGGCAGCGGGCCCGTCCGCGCCTGCGTCGCCGAGGCCGTTCGAGAGCACCTGGCCGCCTGGCTCCGCGTCAACCCGGCGCAGGCGACCGCCGTCCTCGCCCGGATCTCGATGACCACCGGCCACTGACAGCACACCGAAGACACCGAAGCCCAGGTCGGGATTGGTCCCCGGCCTGGGCTTTTCGGTGGGCGCAGACGATCCCGGCGACCCCGCCAGCCACAGGGCGCGGCCGATCTCAAAACCCCGCAGGGCCGTGACCTATCGGCGACCGCCCCCCGCCCGGAGTGTCCGGAGCGCCCGGGCCGGATGGCGTGATCGGCCATGTTCCGTGGCCCGAAAGTATCTTGATGATCAGTCACGTCCGGTGAAAGCGTGAGCACGTTCTGTGTTGATCGCGTGGCCGTCGGTAGCCCTTCGGCCACCCGGCGTGAGGTGGCAGCTTGACGGAGACGCAGCACCTGGCGAAGGTCTACAGCGACCGCGCCTACGTGCACACCACGACCGTGCGGCACCAAGGCAGTACGGTCGCGTTCGCGATGGACGACCAACGGCGGATCGTCTACAGCGTCCTGGACCTGTCGCAGCACGACGAGGCGAAGGGCGAGGCGGACGCGGCGTACTGGTCGGAGGATCCGCTGGCGTTGCGTTTCCCGACGGAGGTGGCGAGGGTCGGCTACGCGGTGGCGGGCGCGGTGCGGATGCCCGTCGTCAAGCGCGGCGGCCGGGTCGAGGCGGACGCGGCGGAGCGGCTGGAGGACCAGGAGCTGGACCGGTTCCTGTCCAGCACCGCCCGGCTCGGCGCCGCCGCCCCCTTCCAGGTCCTGTCCGACGGCACCCACGTGTACGTGCTGCGCCAGTCGGGGGGGGGCGCCCCCCCCGACGCGGGGTTGACGCCGGCCGCCCCGCCCCGCCCCACGGCCCCCACCGCCACCCCCCACAACCCGTGCAACAGCCGCCACGG
>NZ_JBHWIJ010000038.1:4963-28335 GCF_042732255.1 Kitasatospora sp. NPDC059803
ACGGCACGCAGTGCTGCGTGCGGGGCCTGTGGCGGGGGGGCGCGCCCCGGGCGGGGGTCTACGGCGTCCCCGAGGGCCCCGGCCACGGGGGCGACCCGGCGCGCACCGACTACCTGGCCAAGGGCGGCGAGGGCAAGGTCGCGGCGGTCGACGCCACCCTGCTGTGCGACCGGTTCGTGCTGGCCGGCGGCGAGTTGAAGCCGGTGCTGGAGGTCCGCTACCGGCGCAGCCGGCACAAGGGCCGCCCGGACTCCGCCAAGGACAGCCTCGGCACGCAGGACATGGAGGGGCGGCCGTTCGTCGAGCCGACCCAGGAGCTGTCCTTCGTCCGCAACCTCTCCGAGGGCCGGTTCACCGCCCTGCTGGTGCCCACCGCCGTGCACGGCCGGGAGCGCTGGCAGCTCTTCGCGCACAACGACGCCACGGGCCGGATCGACGGCTTCAGCGTCGAGCGCGGCCGGGACGGCCTGTTCAGCACCCAGGGCACCCAGGCCTGGACCAGCCCGGACCCGCGCCACCGGGACGCCGTCTACGAGAGCGCGCCCGGCACCTGCCCGTTCACCGGCCGTCCGCTGGTCCCTGCGGCGGGCGGGGGCGGCCGGGCGGGGACGGCCCTGCGCTTCGACGGTGTCGACGACGTGGCCGAGCTGCCGAGCAGCGCCCTCGACCTGGCCGACTCCGACTTCACGGTGGAGTTCTGGGCCCGGCGCACCGCCACCGGCGGCCGCGAGGACTTCCTGATCGGCCACGGCGCCTCCAAGGGCGTCCGGCTGCGCACCCTGCACATCGGCTTCCGCCCGGACGACACCTTCACCTTCGCCTTCTTCCACGACGACCTGGACATCCCGCAGCGCACCACGGACATCGACTGGCACCACTGGGCCTGCGTCTTCGCCCGGGACACCCGTGAGCAGATCGTCTACCGCGACGGCGTCGAAGTCGGCCGCCGCACCACGGACATGCCGTACGCCGGCCTCGGCGGGCTCACGTTGGGGCGCGGCGCCCGCTCGTTCGGGCGCGGCGAGCTGGACGAGGTGCGGATCTGGCTCCGCCCTCGCAGTGGTCCGGAGATCGCCGCCGACCGCGGCCGCCGTCTGATCGGCAACGAACCCGGGCTGGCCGTCTACTACCGCTTCGACGAGGGCTCCGGCACCACGTTGCACGACCAGACCGACCACGGCCGGCACGCCGCGTTGAGCGGCGGCCCCGCCTGGGTCACCTCCGAGGCCCCCGTCGGCGAGGACTCCGGGGTGAGCCGCAGCAGCTTCGCCTTCGCCGGGCGCCGGGTGGTCTCCGGCCTGTCGGCGCTGCTGCACCACCAGCAGGAGGCCGCGCCCGCCGGCTACGACCAGACGTCCAAGCCGGTCAAGCGCCAGGCCAGGGTGCTGCTGGCCTGCACCACCGGCGGGCCCGACCCGGTGACCGGTCAGGCCACCGACGAGGCCTACGTCGCCACCCTGGACCTCGGCGTGGGCCGGGACGGCCGGCTGGCGCAGGTCCCGGAGGAACTGGCCCTGCCGGTGCTGGCCGCGCCGGAGTCCAGCGGGAACGTGGACGCGGCCGGGGAGGTGGACGCCCAGGTGGCCCGGCTGACCCGGGACATCGCCGCCACCGAGGCCGAGATCACCCGCCTCCAGCTGGAGACCGCCGAGACCCCGGACGTCGAGCGCCAACGCGCCGAGGCGCGCGCCGCATTGGAGAACGACGTCACGTTCTGGCGCTACCGGCTGCGGTTCAAGCTGCAGAAGGACGGCAAGGACCAGTACCTCGCCGTGCAGGGCGACCGCAAGGACAGCGTCACCCCGGTGGTGCGCACGGCCGACAAGCAAGCCGCGTCCACGATCTGGACCTTCGAGCCGACCGGCACCACGCTCAACGGGGTCGCCTGCTACTTCGTCAGGAACGCCAACTCCGGACTCGACATGAACGTCGACAACCGCAGTACGGCCGACAACGCCCCCCTGATCCAGTACCCCAGGGAGGCCGACAACGATTCCACCCACTTCGCGCTCGACACCTGGAACGGGCACAGCCTGGTCGGCCGCCGCAGCGGCAGGCCCATCGCGGCCCGGGACAGCCAGGGCGACCGCATCGTCCAGTACGACTACGCGACGGTGAACGCCTCCGGCGAGGGCGTCCTGGTCCTGGAGCGGATCGACAACTCGCTGAAGTCGAGTCCCGCCACCGACCGGCTGAACCAGCAGATCTCCGAACTCACCCAGCGCCTGGAGCTCCTCGCCACCAAGCAGGACCGGCTCACCCAGCTGCGCCGCGACCTGACCGCCCAGCAGGCCGGCCTCGCCGCCAAGCAGGAGGAACTGGGCCGACTCACCGGCGGCGTGCGCGGCTCCGACAACATCGCCCTGCCGGTGCCGCAGCTCGCCGTCGACCGCACCGGGCTGAGCGGCTCCGGCGCGCTGCTGGGCTTCGCCCGCGCCGCTGACCGCCCGTTCCTGCTGGACAGTGCCACCGGCAACGTCGTGCTCTACTTCCGGGGCGGCAACGGCCAGTTCTTCGCCGCGTACTACGACAGCCAGGTGCTGCGCTCCTCCCGGCAGCTGGCCGCCGGCGGGCGGACGGTCTCCTTCACGGCCCGGGACGCGAACACCGACCTCACCGCGACCGCGATCACCGTCGAGGCCGGGGACGGCCCGACGCAGGTCACCCTCACCGTCCGGCACGACGGCCAGATTGAGAAGTGGTCGCACCTGCCCCGCCGGGCCGAGGACTTCGCCGCCGTGGTGAACGGCGCGGCCGAGCAGCCCGTGACGATCGCCACCGTGCTGCGGATCGACGGCGACGTGGTGCAGTTCACCGAGGGAACCCTCGCCCCGCTGTCCGGCCCCGGCTTCGTGACCGTCGGCGGCCACGGCTTCCGCTTCGAGGGCAGCCACCCCGCCGGATCGAAGTCCCTGCGCCTGGGCGCGGGCGCGGACCAGGCCCTGCTGAAGCCCGGGATGAGCGTGCAGCGGGTGCGCTACGACCACCGCTGGTCCGAGTCCTCGCAGCCCGGCAGCGCCCTCGCGGAGGGCTCCCGGCTGATCACCGTCGATCCCGGGGGCCTGGCCGAACTGCCGCTGGGCAGCGCGGACGGCCTGGTGCGCGGCCACGGCGGGCGCTGGCGGGCCGACATGCCGGGCCGGGCCTACGCCTTCGACGGCAAGGGCCGCTTCCTGGCCCTGCCCGCCGGGCAGCTGCCCCGGGCGGCGACCCCGGGCGACCTCACCCTGGAGGCCTGGGTCAACCCGGAGCGGGTCGAGGGGCCGGTGCGGCTGCTGCACGCCAACGCCGGGGACACCCCGTACGGCCTCGGCCTGCTCGGCACCCAGGCGACCTCAGGGCTGGTCTTCGACGGCACGGACGACGCCGCCGTGGTGCCCGACGCCTTCGGCTTCGGCGACGGCGACTTCACGGTGGAGTTCTGGGCCCAGCGCACCAAGGTCGACAGCCGGCCGCACATGCTGCTCGGACACAGCGGCACCGAGGGGCGCGCCAACGAGACCCTGCAGATCGGCTTCCGCAAGAACGGCTTCTTCACGTTCGCCTTCTACGACGACGACCTGGACACCACCAAGCGGTTCTCCGACACCAAGTGGCACCACTGGGCCTGCGTCTTCCAGCGGGAGACCCGCCAGCAGGTGATCTACCTGGACGGCCAGGAGATCGCCCGGCGCACCGCCAACGCCCCGTACCGCGGGCAGGGCCGGCTCTCGCTGGGCACCGTGCTGTGCTGGCCCGGCGACTTCGCCGCCGTCCGGCTGGACGAGGTCCGGCTCTGGTCCAAGGCGCGTGGCGGCGACGAGCTGCGCGCCGACCAGGGGCGGCGGCTGAGCGGCAACGAGGCAGGGCTGCTCGGCTACTGGACGTACACGGCGCCCGCTCCCGGCACCCCGGCCGTCCTGACCGACCGCTCCGGGAACAACCGGCACGCCGAACTGCGCGGCATGCCGAAGCCCGTCCCGGCCCGCTCGCCGATCGCCGACGCCGGCTGCCGGGCCGTCGCGGCCGTCGGCGACCGCAGGGTGGTCAGCCGGGAGACCTTCCCGCTGCGCGAGTGGAGCCACCTCGCCCTGGCCTACCAGCAGTCCTGGGCGGTCGAGTTGAGCGGCGACGCCCACCTGGAGGTGCCGGACGACGACGCGCTGGACATCGCCGACGACCTCACCCTGGAGGTGTTCGCCCGCGTCGACCGCCTTGGCGAGACCCAGGGCCTGCTCTCCAAGGGCCGCACCGCCGACGGCATCGGCGGCAGCGTGCCCTACCGCCTGGCCGTCCTCCCGGACGGGCGGCTGGAGTTCGCCTTCGAGGAGCCCGACGGCCGGGCCGTGCGCTTCACCTCCACCGAGGGCGTGCGGGCCGGGCAGTTCCACCGCATCGCCGTGGTCCGCAAGGGCGGCCGCTCGATGCAGGAGCAGAAGGGCACCCGGCAGATCACCGCCACCGGCGCCGACGGCAAGCCCGTCACCCAGAGCGTCGAGCTGGTCGAGTCGCTCGCCGTGCGCGAGTGGCAGGACATCCGCTTCCACCTGGACGGCCGCGAGATCGGCGCCGGCCGCTACGAGGGCCCCGGGCCGCGCGGCAACGACGCGCCGCTGGAGCTCGGCCGGGCGCGCGAGGGCGCCACCGTCCAGCAGCTGACCGGGGTGCTCGCCGAAGTCCGGATCTGGGGCGCCGCCCGGGACGCCGCCCGGCTCGGCACCGCCGTCACCGCCCGCGACCGCGGCCTGGTCGCGCACTGGCGCTTCGAGGAGAACACGGGCAGCACCACGGCCGACGCCACCGGCTCGCACCCGGCCCGGCTGCGCGGCGCCCGCTGGGTCCGCAACCCCGACCCGCGCGGCAGCGTCTTCCGGCTGTACCGCAACGGCGTCGCCGTGGCCTGCGACCCGGCCGGCACCCCTGGCCTGCCCGCCACCCCGGGCCTGCCCGACACCGCCGCCTTCGCCGAGAACGGCGATGCACAGCTGACCCTGGGCGCGGTGCTCAAGCGCGGCAAGCCCGCCCAGGCGTTCGAGGGCGTGCTGGAGGAAGTGCGGATCTGGCGCACCGCCCGCACCCACGAGCAGCTGCTGGACAACCTGTTCACCCGGCTCAAGGGCGAGAAGGAGGACCTGGTCGCCTACTGGCCGTTCGACCGGGACTCCACCGAGGCCCGCACCGCCCAGGTCCGCGACGAGGGCCTGCGCGGCAACCACCTGGAGTTCGGCCCGGAAGCCAGCCGCCCGCGCACGGTGCTGTCCAGCGCACCGGTCTCCAACGACGCCGCCCAGGTCCGATCGGCCCTGGCCGGCCTGCGCACCCCGTTCCACCAGAGCATCTCGGCCGCCCCGGCGGTCGCCGAGTACGCCGACATGCAGTACGGCTCGCGCGGCGAGGCGTTCGGCGTCCTCAAGCGCGCCTACAGCTACCTCCAGGACGGCCGCTGGCACCTGATCACCGGCTACAAGGTCGGCGAGCTGGTCAGCGAGTGGGTCAGCCAGATCCAGTTCGACCCGCAGCTGATCGGCTACGTCGAGGGCGCCCCGCCGATCCCCTCGGAGAACCTCACCGCCGGCCTGACCGACCCGGGCAGCGACACCTTCGAGGGCGCCTCCACGGTCAAACTCACCGAGGCCGAACAGGTCGTCCGCTCGCTGTCCTCCGCCAAGGAGCGCAGCGTGGACGCCGCCTTCGGCTTCGCGCTCTCCAACGAGGTGGACGTCGACGTCTGGATGATCACCGCCCCGCTCGGCTTCGGCATCGCCAAGTCCATCGCCAAGGGCGGGGTCTCGGCGAGCGTGCGGGGCAACCTGGAGTTCTCCAACAGCTGGGCCGAGGACACCTCCGTCTCCCAGGGCGAGAACACCGCCCGGACCACCAAGGTCTCGCTCACCGGCCACTGGGAGGACCCGGGCCGGGTGCTCAACCCCACCGCCGGGCGGCGGTACGTCCCGGCCAACACCGGCTTCGCCGTCGTCCAGTCGCAGACCGCCGACGTCTTCGCGCTGCGCCTGGCGCACAGCGGCGCGCTGGTCGCCTACCGCATCCAGCCCAACCCGGACATCCCCAAGGACTGGAACGTCGTCCCCTTCCCGATCAACCCGCGCTACACCAAGCAGGGCACCCTGGACGGCACCGTCGGATTCGACGCCCGCGGCAAGGTCGCCGACCCCGACTACCAGGGGGCCCGCGACCGGGGCGAGTACAGCTACTTCAAGCCCCGCGAGGCGTACGCGCTCAAGCGCCGCATCCAGCGCGACCAGCAGCGCCTGCACAGCTACTACGACAGCGTCTCCACCGAGACCCACGCCCCCGACCCGCTCGCCCAGCGGGCCGGCCGGGTGCTCGGCGGCGCGATCGGCGCGGACGCCTCGCCGGCCCGCGGCCGGGACGCCACCGACAGCGCGACCGGGCAGGGCTTCTCCCGCCGCGACCTGGTCAACACCTACGTGTGGACGGCCGCCGGGGGCTTCTTCGCCGAGACCACCGAGACCACCGACGTGGTCAGCGAGACCACGGCCGGCTCGTACTCGCTCTCCGGTTCGGTGGGCACCTCGATCGGCACCTCCTTCCAGATCGCCGGCATCGGCATCGGCGCCCAGCTCGACGCCTCCGTCGGTGGCGGGATGACCACCACCCGGGCGCGCGGCAAGGAGGCCACCCGCTCCTTCGGCCTGGAGGTCGAGGTCGCGCCCAGCAGCAACCTCCAGAGCTACGACGGCGACCGCAACCCGGTCTTCGACCGCGACGGACAGCCCGTCAAGGTGCCCGGCAAGGTCGACGCCTACCGCTTCCTCAGCTTCTACCTCGGGGAGGACAGCGAGCACTTCGACAGCTTCTTCCACAAGGTCGTCGACCCCCGCTGGCTGGAGAACGGGCACGACCCCAACGCGGCGGCGCTGCGCCAGGCCCGCCAGTCGGACCGCAAGCCGCCGTGCTGGCGGGTCCTGCACCGGGTCACCTTCGTCAGCCGGGTCCTGCCCGACATCCCGCCGGCCGACGCGCCCCCGCTGGAGAAGGCGATGCGGCAGCTGGACGTGGAGAGCAACTACGAACTCGTCCGCCGCCTCGACCCGTACGTGAAGGGCGCGGCCACCGGCCTGCCCGAACTGGCCGAGGCCACCCGCACCACGTTGGCCCGGGAACTGCCGGAGCTGCTCCCGCACGCCGACGACGTGATCGGCTTCCTCGCCCAGTACTACGGCGTGGAGGCCTGAGCTCCGGGCCCCGGGACCTGGCACCTGGGCCCTGCACACGACCTGCCCGCTGATCGCCCCGGGGACGCGCCCGTCCCCGGGGCCTGGCCCGGCTCCGGGGCTGGGAATTGATGGTTGTTCAGCCTCATCGGCGAGGCGGCCGGTCGGTCCGGTCGACGACGCCTGTCAGGTCCGTTCGTTCGGCTGTCTCCTGCTCGGGGTGCTGCTCGTTCCCGAACCCGACGGGGCCGAGGACGTCGAGGCGTTTGCGGCTGCGCCGGGTGTTCCGGACGGCGTCGACGTCCTCGTCGGGGTGGCCAGGAGGATCGTGGCCAGGGTGAGGGCGGCAGCCAGCCAGGTGGTGGAGTGGAAGGCGTCGGTGAAGGCCTGGGCGGTTTCCGGGGAGGCGCCCGCGTCCAGCGGGGACGATGACGTGCCCGGGGGGAGGAGCAGTCGGTAGGCCACGGTGGTGACCGTGCCGAAGACGGCGATGCCCAGGCCGGCGCCGGCCTCGTAGGCGACGGACTCGATGCCCGCCGCCGCGCCCGCCTGGGAGGACGGCGCGGTGGTCATGATCAGGTTCGAGGCGACCATCTGGACCAGGCCGTGGCCGAACCCGATCAGGGCCAGTCCGAGCGGGACCACCGTGCCGGAGGCGGCCAGGACGTATCCGGTCGCCGCGAGCAGCAGGCCGGCGGGCACGCCCGCGCGCGGTTGTCCCAGGCGGGAGAGGAGCAGTCCGCCCACCGGCCCCGCCACCGTCGCGGCCAACGGCATCGGGATCAGGTACAGCGCGGCGGCCTCTGCCGACAGGCCCTTGGCGATCTGCAGGTACTGCACCAGTTGGAGTTCGAAGCCGACCATCACCAGTACCGGCAGCACCGAGGCCACCACTCCGGCGCGCAGTCCGGGCAGCCGGAACAGGGACAGATCCAGCATCGGGTGCGGCATCCGCTGCTGCCGTCGCACGAACAGCACCAGCGCGGTCAGGCCCGCCGCTGCTGGCAGCACCACCTCCGGGATGCCGACGCCGTCGTGGGTGAAGGCGATGATGGCGTAGGCGCAGCCCAGGAACCCCACCATCGAGAGCAGGGGCGAGGTGGCCTCCCACGGTTGCCGTTCGGACTCGACCTCGTTGCGCAGCAGCAGTGCCACGGCGGGCACGGCCAGTGCCACGATCGGCAGGTTGACCAGGAAGATCGAGCCCCACCAGAAGTGCTGGAGCAGGAAGCCGCCGGCCACCGGTCCCAGCGCCGAGGCGCCGGCGGCGACCGCGCTCCACGCTCCGATGGCCACCGCGTGGTCTCGGCCGTCGCCGAAGGTCTGCCGGATCAGCGCCAGCGTGGCCGGGATGATCATCGACGCGCCGATCGCCAGCAGTGCCCGGGCGCCGATCAGGGCCGGCGGACCGGGTGCCACCGCGCACAGCGCCGAGGCCGCGCTGAAGACGCCCAGTCCGGCCAGCAGCAGCCGCTTGTGCCCGATCCGGTCGCCCAACGGCCCACTGACCAGCACCAGTCCGACCATCAGGAGCGAGTACACGTCGACCGCCCACAGCAGTTCGGTCGGGGAGGCCTGCAGTTCGTGGGCGAGGGTCGGGACGGTGATGGTGAGGATGGTGACGTCCACGGCGGCGGGCAGGAAGCACAGCAGCACCACGGTCAGCACCAGCCAGCGCCGGGCCGTCCCGACCACGGGCAGCGTGCTGCTCACCGGCCGAGGTCCAGAGCCATCCTGGCTCGGTCGATCAGGTCGTGCAGTTCGGCGAGGCTGGGGGCGTAGAACATGCAGCTCAGTCTGCCAGTTTGAAGGTCCGTCAGCTCGGTCGGGACCACGCCCCGGTCGGCGTGTCGGGGCGAGGCCACGAGCGGTCCGAGCAGGCGCAGCACTTCCGGCAGGTACAGCCCGGCCGGAAGGCCGTAGAAGTCGTAGTTGCCGACCGCGTGGGTGTCGAGGTAGCCGGGGCCGATGAGGTGCTCGCCGAACTCGTGCACGTGACTCGACCCGGTACGGCGGGCGTTGAGGTCGTGCAGGTAGACGACGCCGTCGCGGGCGATCGCGTCGATGCCGAAGCGCCCGCGGTAGCCGCGCCGTTGCATCTCCTCGGCCAGCCGGAGTCCGCCCTCGGTCAGCGGGCGGTACCACCATGCGCGGCGCAGTTCGCGCGCGGTGACGTTGCCGCGCAGGTGCGTGGCGCCCTCGAACAGCATGTCGGTCGTGTAGCAGAGGTGGGGCGGGGCGTCCGCCGGCACCATGTACTCCACGGACGGGAAGGTGATGTCGCCGTGGAGGAACTCCTCGACGACCACCGGGTCCTCGTCGTAGAACGTGCTTCCGGCCAGGCGTTCGGCGATGTCGTCGTCGCCGGGCCGGAAGATCAGCAGGCCGAGGCTCGCCTCGCCGCGATCCGCCTTGACGATGCACGGCGTGCCGGTCGCGAGCATGTCCCGGACGGCGGCCGGCACGTCCTGCTTCCCGGCGCAGTGCGTGCCGGGCGGGATGCGGCAGGGTCCGTCGGTCATGCCGAGGTCGGTGGCCAGGTCGCGCAGGCCGGTCTTGGTGTCCAGCAGGTCGCGCAGGGACTGCTGCGGCGGGCTCTCCGGCAGTTCGGTCACCACGTCGTACCGGGTGCGCAGGGCTTCGGTGAACCGCCACAGGTCGGCGGTGGTGGTGTGCGGGATCAGCCGGAGTCTGCGGCCCGGCCCGGCGTGGGCGGCCACGGCGGCCATCAGCTCGGGATCGGCGAGCATGTCGGCGAACAGCGAGCCGGTGCGGCCCGCCGGGCTGAGGTTCACCACACCGTCGATCTCCAGGAACTTCCGCTGCCAGTCCAGGTCTCCGATCGGCTCGTAGGTGATGAGCATCTTGTCCAGCGGCCCCCAGAACAGCGCCTGGTCCTGCTGGGCGTAGCACTCCGACAGCAGCTCGTCGACGTCGTCGGCGCGGACGGCGAAGTCGCGCAGGGTGTCGACGGCGTTGCTCACGCAGAGGGTGGGTACGGTCACGGCTTCTCCTCGTGCAGATCGTGCAGAAGTCCGTCGCCCTGGGACACCAGGTCGACCGCGGCCGAGACCACGTGCCAGAAGAGCTCCTTGCCCAGGGCGGCGGTGGAGCCCGAAGTGCTGGACAGGACGCCCTGGTTGGTCGTGCGGCTCACGTCGGCGGGGTGCAGGTAGATCCCCGGGCGGGGCGGGTCGGCGTGGTCGGGCCGTGCGGGCGAGACCAGCTCCGGGCGGAGGTAGAGCATCAGGCTGGTCTCGGTGATCCCCGCGTGCTCGGCGTGCCACCCCGGAAAGAGCGGCACCCGCCCGGCCAGCCAGTCCGTGTCGACCAGGCTCCACCAGCTCAGCGCGATGAACTCCTTGCCCGCGGCCGCCGGTCGTCGGCCCACCTCGTCGAGGGCCTCGAAGAGGAACGGCTCGTTCTCGAAGTGGCCGTTGACGACCAGCAGTCGGCGCCACGGCAGGGCGCACAGCGACTCCAGCGCGTCCTCCAGGAAGGCCAGCAGGGACCGACCGCGCACGTAGACGGTGCCGGGGAAGGCCAGGCCGCCGCCGCTCTGCGGAAGCGACCGCGCCGCGATGGACTGCGTCGGCAGGGTCAGGGCGTTCAGCTCGTAGGCGATCTGTCGGGCGAACGCTTCGGCGAGCACGGTGTCCACGGACAGCGGCAGGTGCGGACCGTGCTGTTCGGTGGCTCCCACCGGCCACACCACGGTCCGCCCGGTGGTGGCCGCCAGGACGTCGGCGCTGCTCAGGTCGCACAGCTGCGGTCCGGCGCTGCGGGGGGTCATGGCCGCACCCGGCCGGGTCGGTTCGCGCCGGTGGCGGGTTCGAGGCCCCGGCCGGTGTTCCCGGCGTTGGTAATCCCGGCGTTGGCGTTCCCCGTCCCGGTGTTGTCCGTTCCGGTGGTCTCGGCCACGATCCGGGTGAGCGTGGGGTACATGTCGGTGTGCAGCGCGGTGTACACCTGGGCCACCACCGCGCCGACCGCCAGGTAGTCGTGCACGTCCCGGCCCGACTGCACGCCGCCGGAGGCCAGCACGGGAAGGGTGAACCCGGCCCGGCGCAGCTTCCACAGGGAGGCCAGCACGAGCGGCTTGATGCCCGGTCCGGAGTAGCCGAACACGCCGCCGAGTTGGAGGTCACCGGTCTCCGGGTGCACGGCGGCGGCGGGCAGGGTGTCGCTGATGGTCACCGCGTCGGCGCCGGCCCGGGCGGCGGCGAACGCCCGGGCGTGCAGGCCCTCCCCGCTGGCCAGCTTGACCGAGAACGGCACCCGCGTCGCAGCGCGGGTGGCCGCGGTGTAGGCGTGCACTCGCTCGGGGGTGTCGTCGAGGCCGTCCTCCTCGTTGAGGCAGGAGATGCCCAGTTCCAGTGCCCGGCAGCCCGTCGCCTCCACGCGGGCCGCCAACTCGGCGAGTTCCGCCGGGCTGTCGGCGTGCAGCGACGCGATGACCGGCAGCCCGTCCCTGGTCAGGTCGCGCAGGATGCGCACCCAGTGCTCGACGGACCGTTTGGAGTAGGTGGTGCTGTTGATCATTCCGGTGGGCAGCCTGACGAGGCGCTCGTCCAGGCCGATCGGCGGGTTGGGGTGGATGGTCTTGGTGACCACCGCGCCCGCGCCGGCGTCCAGCAGCCTGCGGATGTTGCGCTCCTGGTCGGTGAGCAGGCCGGAGCCGACCACGACCGGATTGGCCAGGTGCATCCCCAGCAGGTGGGTCGGGGCCGCCATGTCAGGCCGCCGCCCTGGTCCGGCCCAGCGCCGCGAGCACGCCGTCGACCAGCAGCGCCGGGTCCTTGGCGATCTCCTTGGCGGACAGGAACGTTGCGGCGGCGACCTGGGCGAGTCCCTTGAGTAGGTGGCTGGCCGACTCGGAGAAGGGCTGGTCGGTGATGCCCACGATGGGGCGGCCCAGCGCGCTGGCCCAGCCAAGTTCGATGTGCGTGCCGTCCGTGCGCAGCAGGGTGCCGTCGAGCACCGGCAGGACCGGCACGAACACATCGCATTCGCGCATCCATGCGTAGTCGCGCACGGACACCTCCTCGGGGGTGAACGAAGCGGTGTCGGCACCGAATCGTTCGGCCACGTGCGCGGACAGCACGGTGGCGCCGGCCTGCCGCGACTGGTCGATGGTCAGTCTCAGGAAATCGTGGATCGGCGCCGCCATCCCGCCGGGCACCAAGGCGTGCTGGATCGGGCCGCCGACGAACACGGTGACGCCGCGCAGGGCGTCGGGGGTGACTTTCATGGCGTTTCGAAGCTCCTTCGAAGGAGTCTGCCGACAGCCGCGCAAGGAGGCGGACTTCGGTCGGCAGGAAGCAGAAATGGTCAGCGCTATCGACAGAAGTGGTCAGCGCCATCGGATGGTGCGCTCGCAGTGAACGGGGAGGAAGCCGGGGGTGAGGCCTGACGCTGCCACCGGGGAGCCCGATGGCGTTCCCGTTCCCGCGCTCTGTGTCCATCCGGACAAAGGGACGACCTCAGGCTAGTTCGGGATGATTCACCAGGACAAGAAGCATATGCGCCAGACGGAGATGCGTCTCAAATTGCACAAAAGGTGCATAGCTGCCGCTCGGCTGTCGATCGCGGCCCGCTCGGGAGGCGCGTTGCGGGCCGGTTTTCGCGGGTGTACGGACCGTGTGCTCGGAAATGGCCGAATCGCCGTCGAACTAACGTGCAAAAGAATTGTCGAATCCGGTGTTCGAAGGTGCGTGGCGGGTAAATCGTCGACCATTGACAGGTGATAAGGCCTCGGCTAGCTTCGATAAAGCGTGAATGGCCGGCGCCGCCTTGTATTTCGATCGGCGTCGGCCCGCTTTCGGCCCGACCGTTTCCGCGATCCCACTCGCCTTTCCGCACGCCGGACGCCCGGTCGCCGCCTGTTCGAATGAACCCACCCAGAGGGGAAGTTCTGGTGAATCCTTTGCAGACCATCAAGCGAATTCTGCACTCCGAGGTGCTGGTGGAGGTGCCGATCGACCGGATGCGACTCGACGACAGGCTGCGCGAGAATTACGGCATGGACTCGCTCGGTTTCGTGGAACTGCGCGTGCAGTGTGAAGAGGCGTTCGACATCAGCATCCCCGACGAGGCCATCGCGGCGGGGGAGTTGTCCACCCTCGGCGATGTGCTGGCACTGGTCGAGCGGCTGTCGGGGGCCGACCACCCCCCGGCCACCGCGTGAGCACGGCCCCGGTCACCGCTGACGACCACCCCGGGGACCCGACCGGTGTGCTGTTGCGCGGCACGGACCTGCACCTCAACCACTACGGGGCCACCCGGCTCCCGTTCGCCTGCGTGGGCGGCAGCGGCCTGCACCTCGACGTGGTCGACCTGAGCCCGGAACGCCGGGGCAGGCGGCTGCGGTTGCTGGACGCCAGCGGCGGCTACGCCAGCGCCACCCTGGGCGGCGACCACCCCGTCGTACGAGCGGCGCTCGCGCGCAGCACCGGAGTCGGCAACGTCACCGACGAACTGGGCTCGCTGGAAAGGGCGGAGCTCCTCGACCGGCTCTTCGGCCCCGGCGGGCTGTGGACCGACCACTTCCCCGCGGGGCGGTACCACGTCAGCGGACGCAACTCCGGCTCGGAGGGCAACGAGTTGGCGCTGCGGCTGGTGCTGGAGTCCCGCTTCGACGGCCGGCGGCTGTGCCACCGCCCGGGCAAGGAGCAGCGCGACACCATCCTGGCCTTCCACGGCGCCTGGCACGGCTGGACCAGTGGGCTGGTGCAGCTGCTCAACCGCAGGTACTACCGGGCCGGGCTGCCCGGCGCGGACACCGCCGGCCCGTACGGAGTCCGGGTCCACCACATCCCGTTCGGCGACCTCGACGCCCTGACGGAGTACTTCGCCGAGTCCGCCGACCGGCTGCTGGCCGTCGTGGTCGAACCGATCCAGGGCGACGCGGGCATCCTCGCGCCTCCGCCCGGATACCTGCGCGAACTCGCGCGGCGGTGCGCGGCCGACGGCGTGCTGCTGGTGGCCGACGAGGTGCTGACGTTCGCCAAGACCGGCAGCTGGTTCGCCATGCGCGACGCGGACGGACCGGTGCCCACCGACATCACCGTCATCGGCAAGTTCCTGGGCATGGGCACGGTGTCCACCTCGATGGTGATCGCCCGCAAGGAGCTGGCCGTCCGCTCCTCCGGCGCCGTGACCACCTCCGACCTGCGGCCACCGAACTGCGCGGTGATCCGCGACGGCATCGAGCACATCGAGACCGAAGGGCTGCTGCGACGCTCGGCCGACGTCGGCGTGGACCTGGCCAAGCATCTCGACGACGCCCTGGTGGGCCGCCACCCGGACGTGTTCACCGAGGTCCGCGGGAGCGGGGTCATGCTCGGCGTGGAACTGACCGCCGCGGCCGCGGACCGGATCGGCGCGCTGCGCCGGGAGTTGATCGAAGCGGGCGTGTACGCGGAGTTCATGGCGGGCGCGGGCAGACGCTCCGGCGGCCGGCGCTACATCCACCCCACCCTGCGGATCGTGCTGCCGCTGATCACCACCGGGACGCAGGCCGACGAGATCGTGGACCGGGTGGCGGCAGGCGCCCGGGCCCTGTGGTGAGCGCGGAGTTCCGCACCCGGGTCGAGCACGTCGACACCGACGCGACCGGGATCGTGCACTTCTCCCGCTACACCTCGCTGATGGAGACCGCGGGCACCGAACACCTCGAAGCGCACGGCGCGGGCCTGACCGCCTTCGGCGCGGCCGACGTCGACCTGGTGGTCGCCGACCTGCGGGTGACCTACCTCAACAGCGCCGTGTACCGCGACGTGATCATCGGGGACACCCGGGTCGACCACGTCGGCGCGGCCTGGTTCGCCCTCGCGGTACGTCTGCTGCGGGAGGAGCAGGACGGCACCCGCACCCCGCTGGTGGCCGGCGACCTCGTCTTCGCCGCCGTCGCCCCCGACACCCGGCGCGTGGTGCCCCTACCGGCACCGCTGCGACAGGCCCTGAGAGGAATCGTCCCGGATGCGACACCCGAACGAAACGGCACCCCCTCCCGTCACGGTCCGCGAGGCACGTCCGCTGGGCACCTCGGCCATCGCCGCCCTGGTGCGCGGACGCCACCCCCGCCTGTTCATCGACCGGGTTCTGGACCATGAGCCCGGCGTGTTCCTGCGCAGCATGTTCGCCGTCTCGGCGGAGATGGGCGCGTTGTCCGGGCACCTGCCCGAGCGCGGCCTGACCCCGGGGCTGATCCTGCCCGGCAGCCACACCATGCAGGCCTTCGCCCAATCCGGCGTCCTGCTCTACCAGTTGAGCAGCGATCCGCTCGCCGACGACGAGGTCACCCTGGTCGGCACGGTCAAGTCCCGATTCCTCGCCCCGGTCGTGCCCGGCGACCAGGTCGTGCTCGACGTCCGCGCGGACCGGCTGTCCGGCCCCACCTTCGCCTTCTCCGCCGTGGTGACCGTGGAGGGCCGCTCCGTCGCCGGGTTCCGCGGCGCGATGAGCCGGACGAAGGTCGACCCCGCGGCGGCCCGGCCGTGGTGACCCCGGTGATCACCGGACTGGCCTGGGACACCCCGCTGGGCCGGGACCAGGAGGCGGTGTGGGAACGGCTGTGCGCGGGCGACTCGGCGCTGGCGCCCGTCCACTCGCCGCACCCCTTGCGCAACACCGCCGCCGCCGTCATCGCGTCGGTGCCGTACGGGACCGGGGCGGGCGAGCGCCAGCGCGCGCTCGCCGGGCGGACGCTGTCCGCCGCGTTCGCGGACGCCGGCCTGTCCACCACCGACCCCGAGGTCGGCCTGGTCCTGGGCACCAGCTTCGGCGCCTGCCTGGACGAGGCGGAGCCGACGCTGCACGCGTGGGCCGACGACGCGGCGGCGGGCGTCGGGCACCCGGGCACCCCGGTCTGCGTCATGACCGCCTGTTCCGCCGGATCGGACGCGATCGCCGTCGCGCACGCCCTGGTGCGTTCGGGCGAGCGGCGGGTCTGCGTGGCGGGCGGGGTGGACGTGGTCACCGAGGCAAAGCGGCTCGGGCACTCCGCGCTGGGCACGATGAGCCCCACCGGACTGCGGGCCTTCGACCGGTCGCGCGACGGGATGCTGCTCGGCGAGGGCGCGGCCTTCGTGGTGGTCGAACACCCCGACTCCGCCCGGGAGCGCGGCGCCCGGGTGTACGCCCGGCTGCGCGGGGCCGGCGCGGCCAACGACGCCGCCGGGCTCACCGCACCGGACCCGTCCGGGCGCGCCGTGCTGCGCGCCGTCGAACGCTGCCTGGCCTCCGCGGGCCTGGCACCCGCGGACATCGCGGTGGTCAACGCCCACGGGACCGGCACCCCGCTCAACGACGAGGTCGAGGCGCGCAGCCTGCTGGAACTGTTCGGAGCCGACGGCCCGTTGGTGTTCGCCACCAAGGGGGCGTTCGGCCACAGCCTGGGCGCGACCGGGGCCATCGAGGCCGTGGCGACGGTCCTGGCACTGCGCCACCGACGAGTCCCCCCGGTCCTCGGGCTGCGCGATCCGGCGGCCCCGCTGCGGCTGGCCGCGGGATCGGCGCAACCCGTCGGCCCCGGCGCCGGACTGAGCCTGACACTGGGGTTCGGCGGGTTCAACACGTGCCTGCTGTTCGAAGGGGTGAGGGCGTGACACACGTGCCGACGGGCATACGGGTTCTGGGTTCGGCGACGGTGGTCGCCGGCGACCCGGACGAGTACGCGGTGAACAAACCGTCCTTCTACGCCGACCCGGCGGCCTGGCTGGTCGCCGAGACCGTGGACCGGGCACTGGCGGACTGCGCCGAACCCGTGCTCGACGACGCCGCCGACACCGGGATCCTGGTCATGAGCGCGACCGGGAGCGAACGGACGATGCGCCGCATCGCCGCCTCGGTGCCGAAGTCCCGGGTGTCGCCGCTGCGCTTCGCCGGAGCGAATCCGGGCGTGCTGGCCGGGCTGCCCGCCCTGCGCCACGAGTTGCGTGGTCCGTCCCTGCTGCTGGCGGCGCACCCCGACCGGGCCACCCCCGTCGCGTTCACGGTGATCGGCGGCTGGCTCGCGGACGGCCACGCCCGGCACGTGCTCCTGGTCGGCCTTCAACCCGCCACGGGAGAAGGGCAGTTGTGTCGCTGCCTGGTCCTGACCGGCGCCCGGGAAGACCGGTGAACAGCCTCACCCGGTCCGAGGTGGCCGACTTCCTGACCCGGGTCGAGGCAACCCCGGCCAGTACGGGCGGCGGCGCCCCGGCCGGGGTGGACGACGTGCTGGCGGACCTGGCCGGGCTGGGCCTGGCACCGGGCGACGCGGTCGTGCTCTGCCTCACCAACGGAGTCGAACTGCTGCGCGTGCTGCTCTCGTCGCTGCTGCTGGGCCTGGTGCCGCTGGCCGTGCCGCCGAGCACGCCGTGGCAGCGGGTGCGCGCGCTGGCCGGGCACGTCGGGGCCGGCGTCGTGGTGACCACCCGGCTGGCCGGCGCGGGGCCGCAACCGCCGGTGGGCGGCGCGTTCGCCGTGCCGACCGGGCACCCCACCACCCCGTACCGGCCGGGCGAGATCCTGCTGTCCACCTCCGGCACCTCCGGGATGTTCAGCGCGTGCGTGCACCGGGTGGCCTCGCTCCTGCACAACGCCCGCCTGCACGCCGGGGCCACGGGCATCACCTCGGCCGACACCCTGCTGGTGAACCTGCCGCTGTACTACTCCTACGCCCTCGTGGCGCAGGCGTTCGCCGCGTACGTGACCAAGGCGCGACTGGTGCTCGACGGGCCGCCGTTCTCGCCGGCCGGGTACCGCGACGCGGTCGCCGCGCGCGGGGTCACCCACTCGGCGGTGACCCCGACGATCGCCCGCCAACTGCTGGCCGACCCCGGGCTCGTGCCACGCGGCCTGCGGGCACTGGCGGTCGGCGGGGACCGGCTCGCACCCGCGGAGGTGGCCCACCTGCTGGCCGCGAGGCCCGCCGCGGAGCTGTACCTGACCTACGGGCTCACCGAGGCCGGACCACGCGTGTCGACCCTGGCCGCGCACGCCGAGCCCGCGCACCGGTACGGCTCCGTCGGCCGCCCGCTGCCGGGAGTGCGCGCGTCACTGCGCGAGGCGCAGGGCGACGTGGGCGAACTGCTGGTCGAATCCGGCACCGTACTGCTGCGCCGGGTCGGGCAGCACAGCGGCAGAGTCCTGCTGGGGCCGCGGACCATCGCCACCGGGGACGCCTTCTCGATCGACGACGGCTATCTGACCTTCCACGGACGCCTGTCGGACTTCGTGGTCCTGCGCGGCGAGAAGGTCTCACTGAACACCGTCCGACAGGCCGCGCACGCCATCCCGGGGGTCGTGCACTGCGTGCCCGAGGTGGTGAACGAGGACGGCACGCAAGTCCTCCACGTCCACCTGTCCGTCACCGGCGCCCTCCCCGGCGGCGAGAAAGCACTACGCCACCTCCTCAACTCCCAGCTGCTGCCCGCCGAACGCCCGCGCGCGGTGTTCGTCTCCACCGCCGACCCGGAGGCCTTCCGCAAATGACCCTCCGCCTCGGCTGGACCGTCCCGACGGCCCTCTCACCCGCCGGACTCCGTGCGTTCGCGGTGACCGCGGAGAGCCTCGGGTACGACCACCTGTCCGTCCCCGAACACCTGGTGTCCGGCGTTCCCGCCTACGAGAGCCTGACGCTGGTGGCGTTCCTGGCAGCCGTCACCACCCGGATCGAGCTGGCGACCGCGATGACGATCCTGCCGCACCGCCAGGTGGTGCTCGCCGCCAAGCAGGCCGCGCAACTGGCCCACCTCAGCGGCGACCGACTGCGGCTGGGCGTCGCCATCGGATCCGACCCCGCCGAGTCCGCCGCCCTCGGCGTCGCCCCGGGCACCCGTGCGGCACTGTTCGAGGAACAGGTCCATGCGCTGCGCCTGCTGTGGACGCGGCCGGACGCGGACTTCGCCGGCGAGCACGTCGCGTTCTCCGGCGTCACCCTCACCCCCCGGCCGCGTGCCGTACCCCTCTGGATGGGCGGCGGCACCCTGCGCACCGGAGGAAGACCCGGCTCACTGCGCCGGATCGCCACCCTCGCCGACGGCTTCACCATGTCCGGCCTGCTCGCCAACCGGGTCAACCGCGGTGCCACACTCATCGCCGAACTGCGGACGGCGGTGACCGAAGCCGGCCGCGACTGGAGCGCCTTCGGCATCGAGGCCCGCCTGCGCCCCGCCCCCGGCCGGCCGGACACCTGGCGCTCCCTCGCCGACGCCTGGCGGTCCGCCGGCGCCACCCACCTCACCGTCACCACCGACGACCTCTCCCTGCTGGCCCCACTGCACGCGGCGCTGACCGGGTAGCACGCCGGCTCGCGGACCTGCCGAGTCGTCGCGGCCGTCGCCCGGCTCGCTCTCCAGCCGGGCGAGGACGGCTGCCGCGGCGGGGGTGGCCGGGGTGTAGACGACGATGAACTCGTGGGCGTCGTCGGCCATCTGGAAGGCGTCCCAGGACAGCTCGACCGTTCCGGCGCGGGTGCGCAGGCGCGTGATGTCGTGGGTGAGTTCCATGATCGAGTGTCGGTCCCACAGGTCCGCGAACTCCGGGCTCTCCTGGCGGAGTCGGGCGATCTGCCGGGCGAACTCCGGGTCGTGCGGGCGCGCGGCGGCCTCGGTGCGCAGATAGGCGACCGTCTCGCGGGCCTTGGTCGGCCAGTCCACGTAGATGTCGCGCGCCCTGGGGTCGGTGAAGACGAGCCGGCCGAGCGTGCGCCGGGCTTCGGGGACGTCGGCGAAGTCGAGGAAGGCATGGGCGGCGAGGTGGTTCCAGGCGAGGATGGCGCCGCAGTGGCCGACCAGGTAGGCGGGGGTGCAGCGCATCGAGTCGAGGAAGAGCTGGACGCTGGGGCGCACCGGGCCCCGGCGACCGGCCGCCTGCCGGGGCGGCGTGGCCGGGCGGGCGAGCGTGCGCAGGTAGCGGTGCTCGTTGGCGGTCAGGCGCAGCGCGACGGCGACCGCGTCGATGACGGCGTCCGAGACCCGGGAGGCCTGGCCGCGCTCCAGGCGGACGTACTGGTCGACGCTGACGTTCGCCAGCGCGGCGACTTCCTCCCGGCGCAGGCCCTCGACCCGGCGGACGCCTTGCCAGGGGGGTACGCCGACGTCCTGGGGGCGCAGTCGCGTGCGACGGGAGACGAGGAACTCGCGTATCGCGGCCTTGGTGTCCACGCATGCATCGTGCGCGATCCCCGTGCCGTCGCACAGACACCAACCGGCCATGTTCCTTCACGCCTCCTGCACACGGCAACGGCCGGACCCAGGGCAAGTCTTGCCCTCCCCAGGCGCGCTGACTGAGCGTCATGCTCATTCCACCCGCACCGCCAGGGCGGGTCCCGTCAACGGAAGGGATCACGAACCATGACTGAGAGCGCCTGGGCCAAGCCGGAGATGAGGTCCGACGAGTTCGAGGCCGGCATGAGCTGTTCCTGCAGCTGCGGCGCCTTCTCCGGCGCCGGCAGCGGCCACGGGATCGAGGACCCCGCGGGCGAGTGACGGCCCTGCCGAGATCGGCACCGCTCATCACGTAGCCGGTCGGTGCCCGGCCTCCGGGCCGGGCACCCACCCCTGACGGCCGAGGTGGAGAATGAAACTGCTCGAACTCTGGGACGACCTGGTGGTTCCCGACGACCTGGTCTACTTCACGAACGGCGGGGACCGTCTGGTCACCAATCCGGAGCTGGCGGCCTGGTGCCTGATGACCGCTCCGGAAACCGACGTGATCCGCGCGCTCGCCGCCCCGGGCCGCCCGAGGGGCGCGCTGCCCGCGGACGCGGGCACCGCCGAACGCGCGCTGGCGAAGGCGGTCCTGAACTGGCTGGTCTACCTGCCCGGCCGGCGCCCCGTGGTCCGGGCCCCGGAGCCACGGCTGTCGATGGTCTACTACGCGATCACGGACGGCTGCAACCTGCGCTGCCCCTACTGCTACGCCTCCTCGGAGAAGGCCCTGCCCGGCGAGCTCAACACCGCCGAGTCGCTCGACCTCGTCGACCAGGCCGCCGACCTGGGGGCCCGGGTCATCGTCTTCACCGGCGGTGAACCCATGCTCCGCAAGGACCTGTTCACCGTCGCCGGGCACGCCCGGGAACGCGGGCTCGCCGCCAACATCATCACCAACGGCACCACCATCCGTCGGCTCGAAACCGCGCAGCGGATGGCCGAGGTCTTCAACCAGGTCACGGTCAGCCTGGACGGCGGCACCGTCGAGACGCACGAACGGACCCGCGGCAAGGGCACCTTCGCCCGGACGGCCCAGGGCCTGCGCCTGCTGAACCAGGCGGGCGTCACCCCGGTCATCAACCACGTGGTGACCCCCGAGAACGTCGACGTCCTCGACCGGCTGGCCGAGTTCGTCGCCGACCTCGACATCTCCCGGGTCCGGATGATGAACCACACCGACCTGGGCCGCGGTGCGACCGACGGCTTCGACTACGGCTGGGCGGACTACCAGAAGGTGCTGGACTTCTGCTGGACCCACCCGCTGGCCGGCAAGCTCCTGCCGGAGGGCCCGAAGGCGAGCAAACCCTGTTCGGTGAAGGGCAACTGCGGCATGGGCGGCAACGAGGTCTACGTCAACTCGCTCGGCACGGTCTACCCCTGCAAGCTCGTCACCGAGCAGGTCCACATCGCGGGCAACGTCCGCCGGCAGCCGCTGGCGGAGATCTTCGCCGCCCCGGTCCTCGCCGACCTGCGGGCCAACAACGTCTTCACCGGGGAGAACCTCCAGGACTGCCGCCGCTGCTACATCCGCGGTGCCTGCGGCGGCGGCTGCCGGGCCTACCACCTGGCCGAGACCGGCGACGTGCACCGCAACGGCCGCCACCTCTGCCGCATCCTGCGCCAGTCGATGATCGCCAGCCTGTGGAGCGCGAACGGCGTCCCGGGGGCCCGGCTCAAGGCCGGACGGGACGAGCTGTTCCGCCCGTTGCTCGTCCGGGACGACTCCCTCCACCCGGCGTACGAGGACTGGAAGACCCCCGAGCGCCGCCTGCTGCCGCTCGCCGACCGAGAGGACCGCCGATGCACTACCTGATCGACTCCGAAGTGGTCTGGACCCCGTCCCTGAACGAGGTGCGGCTCTACTCGGCCCGCAGCGGGGAGTTCCGCACCCTCAACCACACCGCCGCCGAGATCTGGCTGGAACTGGCCGAGAACCGGTCCGTCCCGGACGTGATCGCCGAACTCGCCCGGCGCCACAGCGCGGAGAGCCCCGCGCAGCGGGCACTGATCGCCAAGGACGTCCAGGAGTTCGTGGAACGGCTGCTTGCACAGGACCTGCTGGTGGCGGCGGACCAGGGTGACGCCCGTGTCTGAGGAACCGTCGCAGATCCGACTGCTGCGCAGCGCCCTCGCCGCCGTGGGGAAGGCACGGCTGAAAACCACGGGGCGGAGCATGCTGCCCACGATCGAACCCGGGACCGTGATCACGGTCCTGGCCCGGCCCCTCGACGAGGTGGAACCGGGGGACGTGGCGGTCGTCCTGCTCGACCGGAAGGTGATCGTGCACCGCGTGGTCGACCGGGCGGGCAGCCGGCTGCTCACCCGGGGGGACAACCTCCCGCTGGTCGACCCGGTGGTCGGGCCCGGGGAGTACCTCGGGGTCGTGCCCGCGTACCGCCGAGCGGTCACGCTCGCGGCCCTGGACCTGGCCAGGCTCGCCGCCTACCCCGACCGGGGGGCGGGCCGGACCCGGATCTGGCTCCCCGGCCCGGCCCCGGCCTACGCGTGGTGGCACCCGGCGATGCGCCGCGGCGACACGCCCGGCCTGTCGAGGGGCGACGCCCGACTGGTGATCAGCGTCTCCCCGCACGGCGCGCTCCCGGGGACCGCCCTCGACGAACTGCTCGCCGCCGCCGGCCGGCGCGACGTCGACATCCTGATCGGCCGGGCCGCCGGTCTCGCCCCGAACGGCCCGACGACCGGGCCCTCGGACGATCGGGCGACGCGGTCCTCGGACGGCTGCGGCGGACGGTCACCGCTGCGGCCCGGGACGGCAGACTTCCACGTCGGCCACGGCACTCTGTTGGAACCGCCGCGACTGGCCGACACCGTCGAGTTCGTCCGCGCACGCGTCGAAGCCGCCCGGGGTGCTGTCCCCGCCCGGAGCGTTCTTCCCGTCCGGGGCGCCCTCCCCGTGGGGGGCCGCGGCGCGCCCCGGCCGGCCGCGCGCGCGCGGCGGGGGGGGGGTTGAACCCCCGAGGCCGGGGGGGAAAGGGTC
>NZ_JBHWIJ010000038.1:28345-32627 GCF_042732255.1 Kitasatospora sp. NPDC059803
CGGCGCGCCCGGGTGTGGGCCCCCGCCCCGGTGTTTTGGCCCCGCGGGGGCCCCCCCCGCCGCGCGGGCGCCCCCGCCGGGGGGCCGGCCGCACCTCGCGGGGTGGCTCGGATGACGACCCCGCTGCACGTGGAGAACCTGGTCAAGCGCTACACCGGCATGACCCGCAACGCCGTCGACGGCATCTCCTTCGACCTCGGCGACGGCGCCGTCGTCGGACTGCTCGGGCCGAACGGCGCGGGGAAGACCACGCTCACCAAGCTGATCTGCGGCGTCACCGCGCCCACCACGGGCCGGGTCACCGTGTTCGGCGAGGAGCCGACGGCCGGCAGCGAGGTGAAGCACCAGCTCGGCGTCGTCCACCAGTCGGCGCCCTTCGACATGATGCTGTCCCTCCTTGACAACCTGCGCATCGCCGCCGCCTTCAAGGGCCTGCGCTGGCACGAAGTCCGCCCGACGGTCGACGAGTTGTTGGACACGCTCGGCCTCGGCTCGGCCACCGGCCAGCTGGTGTTCACCCTCTCCGGCGGCGAGCGGCGCCGCCTCCAGATCGTCCGGGCGCTGCTCGGCCGCCCCCGGCTGCTGCTGCTCGACGAGCCCTCCGCCGGCATGGACGTCAGCGGCCGCCGGAGGATGTGGGAGCTGCTGCGGGACCTGCGCCACCGGTACGGCACCACCATGCTGTGGACCAGCCACTACGTCGAGGAACTGGAACGCAACTGCGGCCGGGTGCTGATCGTCAACCGGGGCCGGCTGCTCCAGGACGGCACCCCGCGCGAGCTCGCCGAGCGCTTCGGCCCGCAGGTCGTACGCGTCCGGACGGCCGACCCTGCGCAGCCCGAGCCGTTCGCCGACCTGGCCCGCTCGGCCGGGTTGCAGGCCGTCGTCACGGACGGACTGGTGCAGCTGTCCGGGCGCGACGTGCGCACCCGGCTGCCCGCCCTTCTCACCCGCCTGCGCTCCGACGGTCCGGACGCGGCGTCCGTGGAGTACCTCCCGCCGTCGCTGGAGGACGCGTTCATCGACCTCGTGGAGAGCCAACCGTGACCACTGCGACCGCCGACTCCGCCGGCACTGCTGACTCCGCCGACTCCTCTGCCTCCGCTGACACCGCCGGTACCGCGCCCGCCCCGCCCACCGCCCCGCGCGGGCGGTGGCGGCAGGACGCCGTCGCCACCCTGTACCGCGAGTACTGCCTGCTCACCCGCAACCGGACCAACCTCCTGCTGGCGATCACCCCGAGCGCGGTCTACCTGCTGCTGTTCGCCACCTCGCTCTCCCACCTGGTGGGCGACGTCCGGTACCACGGACGCGCCGTCGGCTACGCCGAGTTCACCGTGCCCGCGCTGATGCTCTCCTCCATGCTGGCGGCGGCGACCGCGGCGGGCACCTCGCTGTTCCAGGAGCGGCTCGGCCAGATGGAGCTAGAACTCTGGTCGTACCCGCTACGGCGCAGCAGCTACGTCCTGGGCAAGCTGGCGGCGGGCGCGGGGCTCGTCCTGGCGCAGACCCTGGTGGCACTCGCCATCGCGCTCGCCGTGTTCGACTTCCGCTGGCCGGTCGGGCACTGGGCCGCCCTGATCGCCTCGACGGTGCTGGCGTCCTTCGCCTGCAACGGCCTCTACCTGCTGCTGGCCACGCTGTTCACCGATTTCCAGCGCTTCACGGTGACGGTCAACGTCCTGGCCCCGGTCCTGCTGTTCGCCGCCCCGTCCTTCTACCCGGTGGAGCAGATGGCCCCGGTGCTGCGCCTGCTGTCCTGGGCGGATCCGGTCACCTACGTGGTCCGCTGCCTACGGGACTCCGCCCTGCTGGGCTTCGACGCGGCCTGGCCGCAGATGCTGCTCCTGGCCGGCATCGCCGCCATCACCAGCGCGCTGACCGCCCGCTCCCTGTTGACGCGCGCCGCGAAGCTGTGACGGATCGTCCAGCGCCCCGTTGCCGGAGCGGACGTACGCTCAGTCGCCGAGGATCCGCTCCCACAACAGCCCGTCCCGCCAGCTGCCGTCGAGGAAGATCGAGGAGTGCGCGACGCCGTACGGACTGAACCCGTGGCGGCGCAGCACCCGGTGCGACGCCACGTTCTCCAGGCTGGTGGACGCCTCGGCGCGGTGCAGCCCGAGTTCGTCCGTCATCACCCGGAGCGCGAGTTCGACGGCACGCCCGGCGTGCCCCTGATTCTGGGCGACACTGGCGATCCAGTATCCGACGGAGCCGCGGCGCAGGTGCGGCTGCGGCAGGATGCCCGCGACGGTGATCTGCCCGACCACCTGGTCGTCGGCGAGCACGACGCCCGGCCAGACCGTGCCGGCCCGGTACCCGGCCAGCAGCCGGTCGATCCGCTCCGCCTGGCCCTCCGGAGTGAAGAACTCGGCCGGCTGGTCCGGTTCCCACGGCCGGAAGGCCTCGACGTCCCGCGTCCGGTGCGCGGCTATCGGGGCGGCGTCGGCGGTCTCGATCAGACGGATACCGGTACGGCTGCGCATGGGCTGGTCCTTGTCACGGCGGGTCGGATGAGACGGCAGCCTATGCGAGCGCGCCCACGCCACGGCGCCCTGTTCCGCTTTTCCACGTGCGTGTCCATCAGCAGCGGGGCGGAGCCGCCGAAGCAGACGGAGTCGCCGGTTCCAACGTGGAGACCGTGCCGGCGGAGCAGACCTGCTGGACCGACGACAACGGCTGGGCGAGGGGTCGGCTTCAGCGGCGTGATCGGGCCGCGGCCATCGGATCAGCCTCCGGCCGCGGCCCTGCGGGCGACGTCCGCCCGCAGGGCGGCCAGCTCCGCTCGGAGGGCAAGGAGTTCTCCACCGCGACGACAGACGGCACCGAGACCCGCCCGGGCCGCGAGAGGCCAGAGCCTGCACACCGCCATCCCGCCACAACTCATGCCACTGGTACGCCGACTTCGGGCTCACCCGCCAGACGCCGTGCCACTTCCGACGGCTTGATCCTCTGCTCGAACAACTCGGCCGCCCGCATCGCCACCGACTCCTGGCGCAGCCGCCCCTCAGCGCCCAGCCCGCCCCCATCTGCATATCTCACACACCGCCGAACACAGCCACCACACCAAGCCCATCAGGGACTTCAGGAAAGCTCACCCTGGCGATCCGAAGTCAGTAACGAGCCCTTCGTTCACACCGTCACAATGACACCCTGTTCGACGGGCGGAAGCGTACGTGTATGAGGGGACTCCCGTGCTGGGGCCGAAGGGGGCATCGATGGGAGCCCGGGGACCCTGCGTTGCGTGGCTTTCCGTGACTCCCGATCACCCGGTACCTGGCCCCCTGCGCAGTCCCCACGGGGCCGTGCGACGCTTCACCCGGAGGCCGGAGGCCGGAGGATGTCCCGGCCTTCAGTCCGGGGAGGAATCCGGTTTTCCGTATGGCGGGTCAGGGGCGGCCGTTTTGCCGCCAGGCGGACCGGTGTCTACCAATCCGAGTGCGAACACTTTTTTGTCAGACCGTCAGGCTAGGGTGCCGGGCATGGAGATCACAGCGCAGAACACCGGCCCGGCATCCGGCCTCCGTCCCGTGACGGACAGCCGCCGACCGCACTCTGCACGGTGATCGTCAAATACTCACACGCGAGATTCAGGGGCAAGAACATGTCACGGACCGAACTCCACCGACGCCGTGCCGTCATCGGGCTCATCGCCGGCGCGACGCTGATATCCCTCGCCGGATGTGGATCGTCGAGCCCGGCCAAGAGCGCCACCGCGCCTGGGGCCGCGGTCTCGACGTCCGCGGGTGCGGCGCCGGCTGACGCGGCAGCGCCCCCGGCGGCGGGCGCCCCCGCCAGCGCGCCGGGGAAGGCCGGCAAGGGCAGCGCCGACGTGACCTTCAGCGGCGTGGAGTCCGGCTCCATCAAGGCCACCGACAGCACCTGCACCGTCATCAAGGGTGAGCTGACGTCCTTCCAGGCGCCGTCGGACCAGAACGCCGGCGGTCCGAGCGTCGCCGGCGTCGAGTCGGGCACCGGCTGGATGATGCCGGTCAGCACGGCCGCCCACGTCGGCGGCTACGTGAAGAACAACGCGACCGGCGTCAAGGCGACCAAGACCGGCGACAGTTGGACGGTCACGCTGACGGACACGGAGGTGGCCGCCACCTACGACCTCGGTCAGACGGTCACGCTCAACGGAACGATCATCTGCGGCACGGTCGTCAGCGCCGGCTGACCGGCTGACCGGCCGCAGAACGGGACCTTGTGCCGAACGCCCGGGGGGGGCGACACCCCCCGGGGGGCCCCCCCCCCCCACCGGGGGGGGGGGGGGGGGCGCGGG
>NZ_JBHWIJ010000038.1:32637-44359 GCF_042732255.1 Kitasatospora sp. NPDC059803
CCGGGGGGCTCTCGCGGGGGTCGAGCCGCGCCCCCCCCGCTGCGCGCGCTGTGGGCCGCTGGGGGGGGGGGCGCCACCCGGCGGCGCCCCCCCCCCCGGCCACAACTCCACCGAGCGTGCGGGCGCATCGCCGGATGCGACCGTCAGAGGACCCCTCACGTACCTCTTTGGTGTCCTAAGGTGTCGATCTCGTAAGCCTGTTGAAGGATGGACGGGTCCTCATCCGGAGTGATGATCCCCCGGTGGCGGCGCTGACAGGCTGACTCGTGGCGAACTCCTGTTCGCCCGAGTGAAGGGAAGCTCCATGTCTCGTCGTCTGACCAGTGCCCTGATCGCAGCCTTCTGTCTGGCGGTGTCCGCGTCACCCGCCTCCGCCGCCGCGGCGGGGGCCGAGGACTCCGCAGCTTCGTCGGCCCGCCCGCGTGGCGGTCCGCTGCAACTCGCCCTCAACGGGCTGACCGACGCCAAGGCGGTGTCCGCGATCGCCGAGGTGCGTGACGGTGACCAGCGGTGGCGCGGCACCACGGGGGTGACCGACCTGGTCGGTCAGGCGCCCGTCCGTGGTGACGGCCGGTTCCGGATCGGCAGCGTCACCAAGACCTTCGTCGCCACCACGGTGCTGCAACTGGTCGGTGAGCACCGGCTCGGTCTGGAGGACTCGGTGTCGAGCCACCTGCCGGGGCTGGTCCCCAACGGGCAGAACATCACCGTCCGCCAGCTGCTCAACCAGCGCACGGGCCTGTTCGACGCCACCAACGCGGGCACCGACGTCTTCCCCAACCTCAACGACCCGGCCGTCTTCCGTTCGTGGCTGGCCCAGGGCGGGTTGAACCGTACGTTCACCGCGCGCCAGTTGGTGACCGCATCCGTCTCCCACGCGCCGAACTTCGAGCCTGGAACCCAATGGGGCTACTCCAACACCAACTTCAACATCCTCGGCCTGATCATCGAGCAGGTCACCGGGCACCCCTACGGACAGGAGGTCGGTCAGCGCATCCTGCGACCGCTCGGGATGACGAAGACCACGGTCCCCGGCCGCTCCACCACGATCCCCGGCCCGCACGCCCACAGTTACTGGACCACCGTGGACGGCGCCGGCACCGGGAACGTCAAGAAGACCGACTTCGACGTCACCGACCAGAACCCGTCCTGGGCGGGCGCCGCCGGAGAGATCATCTCCACCACCGATGACCTGGTCCGGTTCGAGCAGGCCGTGCTGAAGGGGAAGTTGCTGCGTCCGGCGGAGCAGCGCGAGATGACCACGATGCTCCAGACCGTGCCGGGCTCGCACGACGTCGACTACGGGATGGGGCTGGCGCAGGCGACGCTCTCCTGCACCACCGTGCTGGGCCACAACGGCGGCACCTTCGGCTTCTCCACCCAGCTGTGGGGCACCGCCGACCGCCAGGTCGCGCTCTCCTACACCCCGCGGGGCGATGACGCCGAGCAGACGGCGCAGAACGAGGCGAGCATCAAGTTCCTCGACACCGTCTTCTGCGGCACCCGCTGAACGTCCGCCGGGGGCGGCCGAGCGCTATGGCCTTTTCCTGATTCTGTGTCAATTATCGCTATGGTCAGCACATTTGAATGACGCGTGCGCCGGTAGCATGCGCTGACGGATGGTCGTGGTGAACGGAGGAAGAGATGGACGGGTCGGCGGACGAACGGCTGGGGCGTCGCCACCTGCTCGCTCGAGCCGGTGCGGTGGCGGTCGGCGGTGCGGTCGCCGGCCTGGCCGTCGGGCCCGCCGAGGCGGCGGGCCACCAGGGCCCGGGTCCGGCGGGAGGTGGGGGCGGGCCGGAGGGCCGGGCGTTCGGGCCGGTCACGGTCCGCCCCGATGACTCCCGCTACGACAGCCTGCTGCGGGGCGACAACTACCGTTTCGTCGGCCGGCCGGAGGAGATCCGTCTGGCCGGCTCCACCGAGCAGGTGGTGCGGGCCGTCGCCGACGCCGTCCGCTCCGGGCGCCGGATCGCCGTGCGCAGCGGCGGTCACTGTTTCGAGAACTTCACCGGCGACCCGGCGGTGCAGCTCCTGCTGGACCTCTCTGCCATGGACGCCGTCGGCTTCGACCCCGCGATGGGTGCGTTCGTGGTGCAGCCGGGAGCGACCCTCGGGCGCGTGTACCGGACCTTGTTCAAGGGCTGGGGTGTGACGATCCCGGCCGGCGGCTGCCCCGAGGTGGGCGCGGGCGGGCATCTGGCCGGCGGCGGGTACGGTCCGCTGTCCCGCGCCTACGGCTCGGTCGTGGACTACCTGCACGCCGTGGAGGTGGTGGTGGCCGACCGGGACGGGACTGTCCGGGCGGTGGTCGCCACCCGGGACCCGGACGATCCGAACCACGACCTGTGGTGGGCCCACACCGGCGGCGGGGGTGGCAACTTCGGCGTCGTCACCCGCTACTGGCTCCGCTCCCGTGACACCCCTGGCCCTGGCACCCCCGGCCCCGAAACTTCCGGCCCTGGCACCCGCTCCCACAGCGACCCCGCGGCGCTTTTGCCGCGCGCCCCGGGCGAGCTGCGGAGGTGCCTGGTCGCCTGGACCTGGGACGAGAAGATGACGGAACGGGCGTTCACCAGCCTGCTGCGCAACTACGGGACGTGGCACGAGCGCAACAGCGAACCGGGCACCCCCGCGGCGAACCTGTACGCCGTCCTCATTGCCGGACACCGCAAGTCCGGCACCCTTGAGCTGGTCGTGCAGATCGACGCGGGCGTTCCGGGTTCCGACGCGGTGCTCACCGACTTCGTGCGCGCGGTGACCGCCGACGTCGGTGCCACCGAACCCGCCACCCTCCGGGGCACCATGCCCTGGCTGCCCACCAGCACCTGGCCGGGGACCGGCGAGGCCGGCAACTCGATCACCCGGCGCTACAAGGACAAGGCCGGCTACCTGCGCCGCTCCCTCACCGACGCCCAACTCGCCACCGCCTACCGGCACTTGACGAACGGCACGGGCGGTGCGGAGTGCGGCCTGCTCCTCGTCGGCTACGGCGGCCAGGTCAACGCGGTGCCCCCGTACGCCACCGCCGTCGCCCAGCGCGACTCGGTGATGAAGGCCGTCTACTACACGGTCTGGGCCGATGAGGCGGACGACGCGGCCCATCTGGCCTGGGTCCGGGACTTCTACCGCGAGGTGTACCGCGACACCGGAGGCGTCCCCGTCCCCGGCGAGGTCAGTGACGGCTCCTACATCAACTACGCGGACACCGACCTCGCCGACCCGGCGTGGAACACCTCCGGCACCCCGTGGCACACCCTGTACTACAAGGACAACTACCCCCGCCTGCAACAGGTCAAGGCCCGCTGGGACCCGTGCAACATCTTCCGGCACGCCCTCGCCATCGAACCGCCCGACGGGAGGCCGTAACGAAGGCCCTGGGGGAGGCGCGCCGGAGGTTCACTCCCACGAGTGATTGTGACGCTGTGCGCATTAACGGACACTCTAAGTATTGGGGGAGCCCATGGGGGCTCTCCCGGCGCGAGGGGAGCCGTCATGGCCGCAGCCGAATCTTCCTCCATCGAGGTGCCGCGGATCGCGAGCAGTTCGCAGCCCGCCGACCGGGACCAGGGCCTCGCGGCGATCGGCGGCAACGTCGGCGCCGTGTGGCGGGGGTGGTGGACGTGGACCCCGGGGAACGGGACGTTCAACCTCCAGATCGCCTGGAACGTCATCGGGATCGACTCGACGGTCGTCATCACGGCCTCCGAGATCGACGGCAACGGGAACCGGTTCGTCGGTGCGGCGCCCTTCCAGGTGTCGAGCATCGCCCCCAGCAACGGACTGGTGACGTTCAAGATCAACATCGGCTGGGGCAGTCCGCTGCCGATGCGCACCGACGTCCTGGTCTTCAACTGAGCACCGTTCCCCGGCCGCCCCGGCTGCCCCGGTCACGCAGGCCTGGGGCCGCACCGATCCGCTGACAACCGGCACGATCCGCCCCGGGGCGGCGACGGGTTCGCCCGAGCCGCCACGGGGCGCCCGTTTTCCCGCAGGAGCCGGTTCCGCCGACAGGGCCCAGCCGAGCCCGGGCTGTCTTCCGGGCGGCAGATAGTGGCGGCACGAACTTCCTTCGCGTTGCGATGCTCTCAGGTCGAGTGGGGATGTGCTCCACTTAATCGTCACACTGTGTAGTCAATCGGATGTCTGATGTCGTGCAAGGCTGTCGGGAGCTCCTGGCATCGCTCCCATCCTGTCTCTCGGTCTCTCGGGAAGGTTCGTGAGGCTTACGGATTCGGCCCGGCCGGAGCGGCCCTTCGCGACGCGCTCCCCACGACACCGTGAAGGGGCCCCCGCGCAGAGACACCCCGCCTACCCCGGCGGCACTCCACAACGGTGACGGCGCACGTCGCCGACAACGACCGCGAACAGGAAGACCCATGAGAAATCCGCTGTCCGCCAGAGCTTCGGCTATCGCCGCGGCGAGCGTGCTCGTCTGCTCGGTGTTCACAGGCATCGGCGCAGCACCGGCCGGGGCCGTACCCGCCGGCCGGGCCCTCGCCGCGCAGGTGGCGTTCTGGGCGGGGCAGGAGGTCCAGCCGTGTCTGGCGGAGGACCCGCTGACCTGTCCGCGGGACCTCAGCGCGTTCACCGACACCGTGTGGAACACCCTGGCCGCCGGCCACAGCCCGCTCTACCTCGACCTCGTGTACGGCTCGGACTTCGGCCCCGCGCTGCCGGGCGAGAACCAGCGCACCGACGCTCTGGCCCTGGTCGAGCAGGCGAACACCCGCGGCGTGCCGGTCAGCGCCTGGATCACCGTGCCGCTGTCGGACGGCACCTTCGACACCGAGCAGAACGCCGCCCTCGTCCAGAGCGCCGTCGAGGACTTCCACGTCTGGTCGCTCGCCCACGACCTCCAGTTCTCCCAGGCCGTACTCGACCTGGAATCCCCCACCGGCGACCAGGCCGTGGCCCAGGCCCTCACCCAGAAGGACCTGACCGGCTTCAATGCCCTGCTGAACGCCAATAGCCTCGACCCCGCCGCACAGTGCCGCGCGATCCACACCTACGCCGACACCATCGCCTGGGCGCACCAGAACGGGATGCGGATCTCGGGCTCGCCCGTGCCCTACGCGCTGGACGACCTCGACAACGGCAGCATCGCCCTGCAGGCCGCGCTCGGCATCACGGCGTTCCCGCCGACCGGCTACGACCAGTACTTCCTTCAGGCCTACCGCGCCTTCGGGATCGACCTGGGATCCGGCTACGTGGCGTCCTACTTCACCGACATCCAGCGCTACTTCGGCACCGCGGGACAGGTCACCATCGGCAATGCCGGGATCCCGCCGTACGACAACCTCACCACCGTCGTCGACGACATCAGAATGCTCACCGGCCTCGGTGCCACCACCATCCCGGTGTTCGACCTCGAAGGCACCGTCAAGGCCTTCGGCGCCGACGGCGTGAGCGCCCTCGTCCAGGCCGGCCACAACCCCATGACCGGCAGCGAACTCACCGCCGCCACCCAGATGTCCGTGACCGGCGCCGCCGCACGCGCCCTCTTCCACACCCTCGACACGGCCGCCACCACCGCAACCCCCCTCACCACCGGACAGCAGCCCAACCCCTACCCCGGTGCCTGCATGTAGTACCGGCACCGGTCCGTGGGCAGTGGGGCGCTGACGGCTCGCAACGGCTGCCGGAAGTCCTGATCCCGGAGCGTGGGTGAGGTGCGGCTCAGACGGACACCGGGCCCGCCGCAGCGGGCCCGGTGTCCGGTGATGCGAGGAGTCGGCGCAGAGCGAGGACAATGTCCCAGGGCGACGCGCCGCCGCGGGTCACGCGGTGACCTTGGCGACGAAGGCGGCGAGGTTGGCCGCGGTGCGGCGGATCTTCTCCTCGACGGTGAGCGACTCGTGCAGCCGGGTGCCGGTCTCCCGTTTGCCGCGCACGTAGAGCGAGCAGGCGAGGTCGCTGCACATGTAGGCGCCGACGGAGTTGCCCTGCTTGCCGGCCTTCCCGGCCAGGGGCGCGACCAGCAGCGAGACGCCTCCGGTGTGGGTGGTCACGCACAGCGAACAGATGCTGCGGCGGGCCTGCCAGGAGGCGGCGCCGGAGGAACGCAGCGCGACCGCCACCACGCGGCCGTCCGACTCGGCGGCGAGGTAGGCGCGATCGGGCGCCTGCGGGTCGCGCCACCCGAGGAAGTCCAGGTCGCCCCAGGGCTGTTCGGCCAGGTCGCGGGGGATGTGCAGTCGCTTCGCCTCGCCCTTGGTGCAGTTCACGAAGGCGGCACGGATCTCTTGCTCGGTCAACGGCTTCATAGGATCCAACGTAAATTACCTAGGACCATTAGGCAAATGTATAATGGCCTCAGTCGATCGGAGGGAAGGCCATGGCGCGCGTAGGACTGAACGCGGAACGACTCACCCGGGCGGGAGCGGAACTGGCCGACGAGGTCGGCTTCGACAAGGTCACGGTCTCGGCGCTGGCACGACACTTCGGCGTCAAGGACGCGAGCCTCTACTCGCACGTCAAGAACTCCCAGGACCTCAAGACCAGGATCGCCCTGCTCGCACTCGAGGAACTCGCCGACCGGGTCGCCGCCGCCCTGGCCGGACGCGCCGGCAAGGACGCCCTGGCCGCCTTCGCCAACGCCTACCGCGACTACGCCCGCGAACACCCCGGTCGCTACGCCGCCGCGCAGCTCGAACTCGACCCCGAGACCGCGCGCGCCAGCGCCGGCGTCCGGCACTCGCAGATGACGCGCGCGATCCTGCGCGGCTACGACCTCGCGGAACCCGACGAGACCGACGCCGTCCGGCTGCTCGGCAGCACCTTCCACGGCTACGTGGCCCTGGAACGGGCCGGGAGCTTCCAGCACACCCCGCGCGGCACCGAGGACACCTGGGCGCGCATCCTCGACGCCCTCGACGCACTGCTGCGCAACTGGCCGGCGGCCTGACCGCCCGCTCCGCGCGGCTCCGTGCGGCTCCGTCGGCCGGGGCCGGCCCCGGGGTGCGGCCAGGTGACCGTTCCCGCCCGGGACTGCGGGCGGCGGAGCCCGTCCGGCGGGAGAATTGAGGTCGACCAGGCCGCCCGGGCCCTGTGAATCGGCGGGAGGAAGGTGGTCCGTGAACGTCGTGCTGAGCGAGGTGGCGCCGCTGGCCCTGGCCATCGCGTTGTCGCCGTTGCCGATCGTGCCGGCGCTCCTCCTGCTGTTCACTCCCCGGCCCAGGGCCACGGCTGGAGCCTTCCTGGCCGGGTGGGCGGCCGGAATCCTCGTGGCGGCGTCCGCGTTCACGGCACTCGCGGCCGTCATCGAGACCCGCGAGGAGACTCCCACCTGGGCGTCCTGGACCAAAGTCGTCCTCGGCGCGGTGCTCGTCCTGCTCGCCGGGCGGCAGTGGCTCTCCGGCGGCAAGAAGGGGACCCCGGCCTGGATGCGGAGCCTCACGGATGCCACGCCGGCCAAGGCCCTGCGGCTGGGGCTCCTGCTGTCGGGGGCCAACCCGAAGACCATCCTGCTGTCCGCGGCGGCAGGGCTGGCCATCGGCTCCGCCGAACTGGGCCCGCCCCGTACGGTCATCGCCGTGGCGGTGTTCACCGCGCTCGCCGTCTCCACCGTCGTGCTTCCCGTGCTGCTCCACATCGCGCGGGGGGAGCGTGTCCTCACTCCGCTGGGCAGGGCCAGGACCTGGTTGGAGACCCATAACAGCACCGTCACCGCTGTGGTCCTCGCCGTGATCGGGGTGCTCCTCGTCATCGACGGTGCCAGCGGGCTGTGACCGGCGTGAGGGCCGCCTCCGCGGCGGTCCCGCTCACCTGGACGGATGAGGGCCTGGGGCGGCTGCCGCGGCCGGTCAGGCGTCCGGGACGACGGCGACCGGGCAGCGGACGTGGTGGATCGCGGCGTGCGCCACCGGGCCGAGGTGCGCGCCGAGAGGCATCCGCCGGACGTGGCGGCCGAGGACGACCAGCCGGGCCGTCTCCGACGCTTCCACCAGGACGATGGCGGCGTTGCCCCGGACGAGTTCGGACGTCACGGTCACCTGGGGGTAGCGGGCCAGCCAGAGGGCCAGGACGTCGGCGAACTGCTTCCGCTCGGAGGCGGACAGCTCCTTCTCCAGCCCTCCGATGGCGTCGAACGCCATGTACTCGCTGCCGGCCGGTGGCGCCCAGACGTGGACGATCCGCAGGGGGGCCGAGCGGTGGGCGGCCGCCTCGAAGGCGAACGCGAGGACGTCGTCCGGCGGATGTACGAGGTCGACGCCCACCAGGACGGGGTCGGTGGCGGCGCCCTGTTCGCCCTCACCGGCCCGGACCAGCACCACCGGGCAGGTGGCCCGGCGCAGCACCTCCTGGCTCACCGAGCCGACCAGGAAGCCGCGCACGGGCCCCAGCCCCCGGGAGCCGAGCACGAGCACGGCGGAGGTCCGGCCGGCGGCCACCAGCGCCTTGGCCGGGTCGTCGGGGACCTGGCGGGAGGAGACCTGGAGGCCGGCGTGCGCGGCGCGCAGCTCCGCCTCGCGGGCGGCCAAGGCGTCCCGGCTGCGGTTGTACACCTCGTTGGTGCCGACCGAGTCCCGCTTGGGCCAGGGCCAGGCCTGGAGGAGTTCGAGGGCGAGCCCGCGGCGCAGCGCCTCCCGGGCGGCCCACGCGGTGGCGGCGAGGCTCTCCGGCGAACCGTCGAAGCCCGCGACGACGGGACCGTCCACGGCGACGGGACCGTTCACGGTGACCTCCCAGCAGTCGGGTCCGGGCCGGTCAGGCCCGCAGGTGGGTCGGGGGCGGCGGCGACCGTTTCGACCGTCTGCCGGAAGGGGAGGTCGAGGCGGACGCCGCGACCGTGGTCCATGCTGCGTCCCGCAGGTCGTACGTGGCCCGGGCACCCCGGCCAGTATCGGCGGGAGCCGCTGTCGGCGCCTCCCGGCGCAAGGCGTCGCCCCGGGCGGTCCGGGCCCGGCTCGGGGGATCGGTCTGGGGAGCGTGGGCGGTCAGAGCGCGGGTCAGAGCGCGGGTCAGGCGCGCGGGGCGGTGTGCAGGGCGGCGAACAGGCCCCGTGTGCGCGTGCCGTCGGGCAGCTGCCAGACGCCGCCGAGGTGGCCGGCCGTCTCCGGGGCCGGGAGGGCCGCGTCGGCGGCGGAGGGGTGCAGCACCCGGTGCAGGCGCAGGGTCGTGCCCCGGGGGGCCGTCAGCGAGGTGCCCTCCTGGTCGTCGTCGGCGGCGGTGGGGTTCAGGGGGGTGTCACCGCGGTAGGAGCGGGTGACCTCCAGGTTGGGGGTGTCGCTGATGTTCTGGTCCTGGGCTTGGACCCGGCCCTCGATCAGGGCCGACAACTGGGCGACCAGCACCGGGTCGTGGCAGCCGTCGTAGGCCCAGCGCCGTCCCAGCTCGCCATGCTCCATGGTGCCGACGAGCGCGTGTTCCGCCCCGTCGAGCGGGGCGCCGCGGTAGGTGAGCGGGACGAAGTAGGTGGCGGGGGCAGGGCCCGAGGTGTCGGTGACCACGATGAACTCGATGCCGACCTCGCCCTGGGGGTCGTCCAGCCGGAAGCCGCCGGCCTTGGCCAGGTCCGGGGTGCCTGTGCCGCCGCGGTACCAGGGGCGGGAGGGGAGCCAGGAGGCGAGCAGTTCCAGCTTGCTCGGCTGGAGGGTGGTGTGGTGGATGACGGACATGCCGGGGGTGCTCCTCCGTTGTACGAGTGCGATGGTCATACCCTCCCACCCGTGCGGGGCTGACGGGCAGGCAGGTTCCGCTGCGAGGTTCGTCGCCGTTCCGGCCTGGTCCCGGCCTGGTCCCGGACTTGGCCCGGCTGGTCTCCCTGTCCTCGGTCGTCCACCGGTGCCCGCCCGGCCGTTGGGCGGTAGGGCGTACCGGCACCAACTCGCCAGTCTGGCTGGAAAGATGGTTCCGGGTCGGCCGAACTTGCGATCTTTCGGACAAGCAGGCGATCAAGGTCTTGATCTGCTGCGGGGTCACCCTTAGATTGCAGTGCAATGTCACACTGAACCGACCGACACGGCGTGCCTGGGGGACCGGTGCCGGACACTGCACAGCAAGTACCGCACCAGAGCGCCGACAAGCTGCCCCGGGTGTTCTACCGGCTGGCACTGGGCGACGCCCTGTCCACGTACGGGAGCCAGCTCGACCTGGTGGCGCTCAGCCTGTTCGCCTACGAGGCGGCCGGGAACGCGCTCGGCACGGCCGGGTACCTGATCATCCGACTGGCCGGCGGCCTCGTCGGCGGGCTGGTCTCCGGGCGTCTGGTGGCCCGGACCGACCGGCGCCGGCTGATGACGGGCTGCGCGCTGGCCCAGGCGCTGGCCCTGGTCGTGGTGGCCCTCGCGCCCGTCCCCGCGCGCATCCCGGTGCTCTACTCGCTCGCGCTGGTCTTCGGCGGCGCGGCCGCGGTGTGCGCCGTCGCGCTGCGGACCAGCATCCCGGAGATGGTCGGCTCCGAGCGCCGGGCCCGTGCCAACAGCCTGATGGCCAGCTGCCGTTCGGCCGCCATGGTGCTCGGCTTCGCCTCCGCCGGCGTGGTGGTGGCCTGGGCCGGGTTCCGCGCGGCGCTGCTCATCGACGCGTCCAGCTTCCTGGTGTTCGCGGCGGTGGTGCTCCGGCTGCCGCTGCGCACCCGGGCCGAGCCCGCCGAGCAGCCCGCCGCAGAACCGGCTGATGCCGCCGATCCCGCCGATTCCGCCGGGGGGACGAAGTGGCGCGGGAGCCGGTGGCAGGCGCTGATCGTCCTGCGGGCCGCCCCGGTGGTCGGCGCGATGGCGGCGATCCGGCTGCTGGACGCCTTCGGCTCGGCCGCGCACAACATCAGCCTGCCGGTCTTCGCCAACCAGCACTCTCCCGGCAACCCGGCCGCGCTGCTGGGCATGTTCTGGGCCACCTGGGCGGTCGGCAACCTCGGCGCCCAGCAACTGGTCTCCCGGCTCCTGCTGCGCCGGGGCATCGAACCGGGCGAGCGTGCCTTCGCCCTGGGCACCTGTCTGATGTCCGGCTGTTTCATCCTGGTCTTCACCGGGCTGCCGACCCCGCTGTTCCTGCTGGCGGCGATCGGTGCCGGGCTCGGCGACGGCTTCACCGAGATCTCGTACACCACCCGGATCCAGGCCCTCGCCGACGAACGGCGCGGCCAGGCCTTCGGGTTGCTGGCCTCCGCCGAGAACGTCGGCATGGGCACCGGGATGCTGCTGAGCGGATCGCTGCTGGCGCTGCTCAGCCCGCTGACCGTGGTCGGCGTCTCGCACGCCGTCCCGATCGTGCTGGCGCTCGGCTTCCTGGTCGTGGTCGCCCGGTCCCGCAAACGCTGAACCCCCCACCCCGCCGCAGTCACCCCAACGCACCCCACCACAAGCACCCCATCACAAGCACCGCGCCACCGGATCCGCCGGCGCCACCGCGCCGCAGGCACCAGCCCGATCCGCTCACCCTCCGTACCCCGGGGCGGTCCGTACCCGCGCGCCCCGGCACCGATCCGAAAGGTGCCGTACCTGATGAGCTCCACCGGTCCCGACCGCGCCCGGCTGCGTGCCCTGGAGGCCCGGCTGCTGCTGCGTCCCGAGGTCGCCGACTGCGCGCTGCTGCCGGTCGAGCGCGCCGACGGCCGCCGCGGGCTGCTGGCCTACCTGGTGCCCGCCGCCGACACCGACACCGCCGCGCTGCGCCGCCGGGCCGCCGCGGCCCTGCTGGACGCCGACCCGAGCGCCGAGGTGCACCTCCTGGACGGCATCGTCCGCACCCCGCAGGGCGGGCCCGACCGCGCCGCACG
>NZ_JBHWIJ010000039.1:0-44313 GCF_042732255.1 Kitasatospora sp. NPDC059803
ACTGGCGCTTGGTGGGCCGGGCGCCGCGCGGTTCGTTGCAGCAGGCCATCGCGGGGCCGGCTCAGGTGAGTTCCAGGGACTTTCCGATCGGAAAGCAGTCCAGCCGGCTCAACCTGCCCGGCGGTCGGACTACTCGAAAACGAATCGGAACGTCTGCCCTTGGTGTCCCACACCCGGGCTGCCGAAGTCGGCCATCACGTCGCGGTGGTCGCCCTTACCGCCGTAGACGAAGACGACCGCCTCCTTGCTCTCGTCGGTGTACATGGTGTTCCAGATCTGGAACTTGGCCTGGCCATCGCTGAAGTTCTTGAGCTTGGCCCAGTCGCCCTGGTTGATGGTGCAGTTGTTGAACACGACTGGGCCGAGGAACTTCACGCCGCCAGTGACGCCGGATGTCGTCATCTTCTGCACGTTGTTGTCCCTGTACCAGACGTCGAGGTCCCCGTTGGCCGTCAGGAGTCCGCCGACGGTGAGGGCGTCGGCGATGGTGACGCTGTTTCCGGTGAGGACCTCGGTGTCGCTGTTGATGCTGAGCTTCATGCTGGAGGGGCCTCGCAGGTCCCGGATCCGGACGATGGCGTCGGCGCCGGTGGCGCTGAGGTTGCCGTCGACGGTGAGGTCGCTGGTGACATGGGCGCCGTACAGGGTCACGGGCTTGGTGTGGTCGCCGCCGTACACGGTCGCCGCGGCGTGGATCTCACCGCCGACCTCCAGCGTCTGCGCGCAGTGCAGGCCTTGGACGTTGCTCTGCCCGGACACCTGGGCGTCCCCGTTCACCGTCAGGGTGCCGAGTGTGAGGTCGGGCTTGTCCACGGTGACGTTGGTGTGCAGGTAGTGGGTGACGGTGTGGCCGTCGGTGGTGAGGCTGGCGCGCAGGTGGAAGGTGGCGTCGCGGGTGAGCGTCGGGGAGGTCCAGGTGCGGGTGTTGGTGACGTCGTAGGACTTGTTCTCGTGGAGCATGGTGTAGGCGGCGCCGTGGGAGGCGGTCCAGGTCAGGGTGACGGTGTTGCCGTTGGTCACGGTGGTGTGGCCGTCGTCGAGGAACGCGGGTGTCAGGTCGCTGAACTGGAAGCCCGGGAAGCACTTGCCGAGTTGGAACTCGGCCGTTCCCTTGGAGGTGTCGCCCTCGTCGTCCTGGGTCCTCTCCAGGATGTCGAGGGTGGTGACGCCGATCTCGCCGTTGACGGCGATGTTGGTGAGCTCGAACAGCACGGCCTTGTCGGTGACTTCGACGTAGCCCTGGTCGCCGGTGGGCACGGCGAGGAAGGTGCCGTCGTCCTCGCGGGCGAAGGTCCAGTCGGCGCCCGGGGTCACCGTGGCGTGGATCTGGTCCAGGTGTTCCGTGAGGGCGCCGGCGCCGGTGCCTGCGACGAGGGTGAACTTGACGGAGACGACGCGGACCGGGTCGGGGCCGGGGTTGGCGGCGGTGACGGAGATCGTGGCCGGGGTGAACGTGGTGTCCGCCGGGGTGATCTCCAGGGGTGAAGGTGCGGTGGTGACGAGGTAGTTCAGGGCGGTGGAGGCGCTGGCTCCGGCGCGGACGAACACTGCTGCTCCTGGGTCGGTAATCCGTGGCTCTGTGGTTCGTGGATCGGTGGTGCGTGGGCCGGTGGTCACTGCTCGTCGGCGGCCGCGCCGCGCAGGCGCAGGCGGCCGGTGCGGGCACTGAGCGGGGCGGCCGGGGTCGGGATGTGGCCGGGGGTGCCGGCGGGTGTCAGCGGGCTGTCCTGCCAGCCGGTGGTGGTGGTTTCGGCCCAGCTCCAGGCGCCGTGGCGGGCCGGGGGGCGGGGCAGGACCCAGCCGGTGGCGGGGCTGCCGTCGGCGCCGGTGACGCCCTGCGGGGTGGTCAGGACCGGGCCGAGGCGGAAGGAGACCTCCATCCGGGAGAGTGCGGGGCTGACGAACTCGGCGGGGACGGTGAAGACGGAGACCGGCAGGATGTCGCTGACCGCGTGGACGGCGCCCCGGGGGTCGGCGAGCAGGGTGAGGTACTGCGGGGTGCCGGCGGTGGTGAGCGGGAACCCGGTGCCGATGCCGGCCAGGTAGGACGGGGCGTCCGACGGTAGGTGGACGGTGTGCAGGGTGGTGTAGTCGTCGCCGCTGGTGTAGCCGATCAGGCCGTCGGCGAGGTTCTCCAGCGCGCCGAGCCGCACGCCCCACCGGTAGTCCAGGGAGACCGGCCGCGGCGCGGTGCTGTTCGGGTCCAGGACGTACTGCCACTGTTCCCAGCTGGGGTCCATGACCGGCGGTCCGTCGAGTTCGAGGGCCAGCCGGGTGCGCAGGAGGGCCAGGGGCCGCCCGGCGAGCACGGTCATGGTGGTGTCGTCCCAGCCGCCGAGCGGGTTGACGGTGTAGAGGGTCTCGTCGACGGCCTTCAGGGTGGCGGCCAGGGCCGACGGGTCGGCGTCGCGCAGGCCGGTCAGGAAGGAGGCCAGGTGCGGGAGTTCGGGGGCGAGGCTGTCGAGGGTGGGGTAGCTGGAGCCCGGTGCCGGGTCCCAGACGACCTGCTGCTGGCCGCTGTCGGTGTAGACCGTCCGGCACTGGCCGAGCGCGCCGCCGTCGGGGTCGAAGGCGGCGAGGGCGGCGTCGAGGTGGTTGGGCAGCAGCCAGCCGCAGACGGGGTTGACGCCCGCGTGCAGGTCGAGCACCTGGCTGTCGTCGGTGGCGCTGACGGCGTCGAAGCGGAGCCGGGCTCCTTGCAGGAGGCGGGGGCGCAGTTCGGCGTAGCGGTAGGGGAACTCCGGCAGGATCGTCGCGCCGTCGTCCGGGCGCACGCTGTCGGCCAGCACCAGGTGCTTCTTGTCGTTGTCGGTGGAGCTGCCGCTGCCCTGCGGGTTGATCGGGTCGGTGACCTGGCCGAACTGGTCGACGACGGCGATCCGGTTGAAGTAGAACTGGCCGGCGCGCAGGTGCGGGAAGTCCGAGGCGGGCCACTTGCCGCTGCGGGAGGGCAGGGCGCCGGGGACGGGGGTGCTCTGGTATTGGGAGCCGATCAGGGTGGCCAGGCCCTTGGCGTCGTCGGGGTGGGCGGCGAGGGCCGGGTCGCGCAGGGTGATGCGCGGGGTGAGTCCGTCGAGGGCCTGGCTGAGCAGGTCCCAGCCGGCCACCTGGTCGGCGAGTTGCTGGAGTTCGTCCTGGGGCGCGTCGGGGTGGGTGGCGCGGTACTGCTTGATCTGGGCGGCGAGGTTGAAGGTGGCGTGCGGGGTGAGGTAGATCCGCCCCGTGTAGGACTGGTAGGCCGGTGGGTCGGCCGGGCCGGTCTTCGTCCAGTGGTAGCGGGTGCCGTCGAACTGCCAGCAGTCGCCGTCGGCGGTGTCGTGCGGGATGGGGTAGTAGGACAGCTCGTAGAGCAGGTAGAGCGGCTTCCAGGGCTGGCGCCAGCTGCTGGTGCCGAGGGCGGGGAGGGTGCCGGTGACCCGCTGGCCGGGGTGGGCCACGGCGTCGGCGAGGGTACCGGCGGCCTGGGCCTGGTCGAGCAGCCAGAACTCGCCGAGCAGGGTGGCGAGGGTGGTGGCCTCGGGCAGGTGGGTCAGGGCCGGCCCGGGCACGGTGGCCGGGGCGGGGGCCAGGCCGCTGCCCAGGTCGATGCCGGTCAGCAGGTGGTCCGGAGTGCGGCAGGGCAGTGCGGCGGTGAGGTCGGCCGGGGCCGGTGTCTTGATCCCGTTCAGCAGCACCACCGGGTCCTGCGCGTGGTGGAACTCGCCCAGCGGGGAGCGCTTGAGCGTGCAGGTCGCGGGGTCGGCGCCGTGCGCGGTCAGGTAGGCCTGGGCGGCGGCGGCGAGGTCCTCGTCGGTGGCGCCCCAGGGGATCGGCTGCTGGTGCCCGGAGCCGGGGTCGCGGCGGGCGGCGATGTCGGTTGCCAGTGCCGTGACCCGGGCGGCGAGGCTGTCCTGCTCGGTGGGCTTCAGGGTGGCGGGCAGCGTGTCGGCGTAGGTGTCGGGGACGTCGTCGAGCCGGTTGAGCCACCAGGCGCCGTACAACTTCCACTGGGTGTCGGCCAGTTGGCGCACCTGGGCGTCGTGGGCGGCCTGGTCGGTGTTGAGCTTGGCGCAGAGTTCGGCGCCGGCGGTGCCGTCCACCAGGTCCCAGGTGTAGCCGCCGTGGGTGGAGCCGAACCAGGCGCGGTGGATGGACTGGTCGACGGACTCGGTGCCCGCGTCGTCAAGGCCGTCGAGCAGGCCGTGTGCCAGCGCCTCCAGCCAGGCGGCGTCGTCGGCGTCGGTGCCCTTGGCCACCAGCAGGGCGGTGAGCGCGTCGACGGAGCTGTTGCCCACGGCGACGTCCACGTCCACGCCCTGGGGGCGGTCGGAGGCGGGCACGCTGCCGGTCTTGTCCCAGTTCAGGCCCAGCACCTGACCGGTGTAGAGGGTGCGGTCGGTGGGCGGGGTGTCGGCGGTGGGATCGGCGGCCAGGGCCCAGCCGAGGTCGGCCAGGCTGGTCGCCTCGTGCAGCGGGTCGGCGCCGGGTGCGGAGTACCAGCCGGTGACGAGGTAGCTGAGGGTGTTCTGGTCCGCGACGCCCGTGAGGTCGTCGTGCAGGGAGAGCACGTTCTCGTTGAAGGGCTGGAAGGCGGAGAAGGTGAGCAGGCCCGGTCCGGCGGCGGTGACGTACGGGTCCTGCGTGCCGCTCTCGCCCGGCCAGTCGGCGGCGGCGGTGCGCCGTCCGATGTGGACGCTTTTGGCGGTCCCGGGGCGCAGGTAGGGGGTGGTGCCGGTGGCGGTGTCGCCGTCGGCGGGCAGCCAGTCGCTCTCGATCACCCAGGAGTCGGCGGTGCGGCCGGCGGCCGGGCCGCTGTAGCGGACGACGAGCCATCGGTTGGGTACCAGCGGGAAGGTGGTGTCGCCGGTCTCCGGGTCGTGCGCGCCGTTGCGCAGGGCCTGGGGCAGCTGCCACTGGAGGTAGACACCGCCCGCGGTGGTGTCGTTGTTCCAGTGCGCGGCCTGGTTGTTGTCGAAGGGCTCGCCCTCGGGCGGGAGGTTCTGCGCCAGCAGGTTGAAGTTGGCCTGCCAGCGGATGAACGGCACGCTGAAGCGGACTTCGTCGTTGACCGCCAGGGCGTCGACCTGGACCGGGACGATCAGCGGTCCCTTGTCGTCGTTCGGCATGGTGCTCGCTTTCGTCAGGATCGCTGGAGGGTCATCGCTGGAAGGTCATCTGCTGGGCTGCCTTGACCATCTGGATCGCCCAGCCGGCCGCGCTGAGGCCGCCTGCCTGGGCGTGGTCGCCGAGGGCGGCGGTGATGGCGTCGCCGATCCGGGTGACGTCCAGCACCCGGGTGTCCGGGTCGAGGTAGCCGCTGACCTGCGGCAGCTGGACGCCCGGCAGCGTGGTGCCGATGTCGTCGCCCTTGAGGTTGCGCAGGTGCAGGACGTCGCCGTCCTGGATGCCGAAGTGCAGGCCCTGGGGCGGCTCCGCCACCACGAGCCGGTCCACGATGCCGTCGGCCAGCACCAGCAGCACGTCCTCGCCCACCGTGTCGGCGCGCAGCACCGTCAGTTCGTCCTCGCCGGCGTACAGGTGCATGCGCAGGGCGGGCCAGCCGGGTACCAGGCAGGAGCGGACCAGGAAGCCCGAGAGACGGGCGGGCAGGTCGGTGAGGGCGTCGTGCAGCAGCGTGCTGAGGTCGCTGTCCAGGCTGCCGGAGATGCCGATGCTCAGCGCCCCGTCGACGAGGGCCGTCTGCCAGGCCCGGTCGACGTAGCAGAAGCGCAGGCTCTCGTTGGGCAGCAGTTCCTGGCGGGGCACGAGCTGTTCCAGGGGCACCGGGTGGAGCAGGGCCAGGCGGTCCAGCCAGTCCAGCACCGGGTTCGCGGCATCGGCGGTCGCCGCCCGCAGTGCCTCGCGCGCCTCGGGCCGGGCCAGCTGGCCGCGCAGCCACGGCGCGGCGGCCTGGAGGGGCGGGGCCGGTCGCGCCTGGGCCAGCCGCGGGCCGGCGGCGGCCTGGTCCAGCGGGCTCGCCAGCGCGGTGGTGAGGGTGTGGGCGAGGCCGCCCAGGGCGCTCGCCTCGAACGCCTGCCGGGCCGGGCGGGTGCCGATCGCCGAGGGTGCGCCCAGGTGGTCGGTCGCGGCCCGGGTGCCGGCGAGGCTGCCGCTGCCGGCCCGGGCGCGCGCGGCGAGCATCCGGCCCGCGCCGGCCCGGGCCACCGTGCGCCAGGCCATCAGCGCGGGCGGGAACTGCGGGTCCGCGAGCGCGAGGGAGCGGCCCAGGGTCCACGCGGCGGCGTAGCTGACGTCGAAGAGGCCGTGCTCCTCCAGGTACACCAGCCGGGCGTCCGCGTTCGCGCTGTGCTCCACGGTCTGCGGGAGCGGCTGGGTGGGCAGCGGGGTGAGCGGGCCCCGGTACCAGGCGTAGCTCTGCTCGCCCGAGTCGAGCTGGTGGGCCAGCGGGGTGTAGCCCTGGGTGAGCCGGTCGCCGGCCTCGCCGGTGGCGCCGTTCGGCGGCAGCCGCAGTCCCAGCGCGGCGGCGTCCTGGCTGCCGGGTGCGGCCAGGTTCTCGACGAGGGTGCCGAAGTGCGCGCCGGAGTCCGGCAGGGAGCGGAACGACCAGGACCGCAGCGAGACCAGGCGCAGCGGCGCGTTCGCCACCGTGCTGCCGTCGAGGTACGCGGCGAAGCCCTCCAGGGAGACCAGGTGGGCCGTGTACTGGCCGCCGGTGGTGGTGGGGAAGCGGTTGCCCACGACCACCGCGTGCAGGCCCTCGTAGGACGGGTCGTCGCGCAGGGTGTGCCACCAGCGGGGCGGGGTGGCGCGGTGGACGCCGCGCAGCGAGCGGGCCCGGGTGCGGTCGCTGCGTGAGCGTGCCCCGCTGGGCTCGTCCTCGCCGCGCCGCAGGTGGACGAGCCGGCCCAGTTCCCCGGTCCGCGGGGCGATCGCGGCGAACAGCTTCGGGGGGACGTCGATCGTCCGGCACTCGGTGGCCTGGTCCGGCTGTTCGACGTCGGTCAGCTCGGGGGCGATGGCCTCGGTGGCGGGGGTGGCCAGCAGGTCGGCGACGGTCGTCGGCTCGGTGCGGCCGGTGGCGGACGGGTCGCCCGGCAGTTCGCCCTCGGCGAAGAGGAGCACCGCCAGCCAGGGCACGGCCGGCTGCCCGGGGGTGGGTGGCGCCCCCGTGAGGGTGCGTTCCCAGGGCAGTGGCGGGGTGTCCAGGGTGATGTGCGGCAGCAGCTGGTCGAAGGTGCCGGTGGCGCCGTCGGTGGGGTACACCCCGTGCACCGCGCCGTCGGGCAGCGCGAACCGCGCGGCCTGTACCTCAAGGGTGCGCACCACTGGCGTGGCGAAGTAGTCGCCGGTGTCCAGGCCGTCGATGGCGTGCCCGGTGGTGATCTGGTAGGTCCCCGCCTCCAGGGCCGGGACGAGGCTGTCGTGGAACTCCAGGCCGCTGGCGGTTCCGGAATCTTGACTGAGCATCAGGTGGTCACTTTCCGGTCGGGACGAGAAGCGGCTCGGCGGCCAGGTCGCCGCGGGCGAGGTCGGCGTAGCCGCTCAGCGGGCCGGCGGGGTCGAGCAGGTACCCGAGCCCGCCGAGCTGGGCGCGCAGGGCCTCGCGCTTCGTGGCGGTCGAGGGGGCGGCGATGCCGCTGTCGGCGGCGGTGATGGCGGCCACGGTCTGCGTGCTCGTCTGTGCCACGGGGCCGACGGCGGCCGCTCCCGCGTCCAGGGGCAGGGCGCCCTGGGGCAGCAGCGGGTCGAGGTCCAGGACGCCGGGTGCGACCGTCAGCTGTCCGCCGAAGGCCGGTGCCGGGACGGTGACCGTCAGGCCCGTCAGCCGGCCGGGCAGCAGCCCGGTGCCGTTCAGCGAGCTCTCGCCCGGGCCCCACAGCGACTGCGGCACGTTGGAGCGCACCGGCTCGGCGCTCCAGCCGGAGTGGTCGACGTGCTGGCCGTCCTTGGTGATCGTGACGCTGTGGGTGGACGTCAGGTTGCCCTGCTGCATCGGGCGGATGTGCAGCGGGTCCTCGTCCGGCGTCACGGCGGTGCCGCCGAAGAGCACCTTGCTGGCCGGCACCGCCGAGGAGGTGACGAAGCTGAACCCGTGGGTGGAGGCGTACCAGGGGCCGGCGTCCGTTCCGTCGTCGCCCACCCGGGCGAGGGACGAGGGCGCGGTGGGCTTCCAGGACAGCCCGGCCACCGGATTGGCCTGCACGCCCTGTGCCTTGGGCGGCAGCTGGGCCTGGAAGTCGGTCCAGGGGATGGGCGGCAGGTGGTCCGGGCGGCTCTTGCCGAAACCGATGTGGAAGCTGATGAACCACAGGTGGACGGTGGCGTTGCCGCCGATGGGCGGGCCCCACAGCTCCACGTCCACCCCGAGTTCCAGGCTGATCGTGATGTGGACGAACCAGATGTGGATGGAGAACCGCACCCCGATGCTGACGCCCATGGCGACGTCGAAGAAGAACGGCGACCACTGGATCAGCGCGTCCAGGTGCGCGGTGAACCAGGCCCGCAGCGGACCGGTGTCGAAGACCAGCGCCAGCGCACCGCCCAGCATCGCCGCGTGCGGGGTGATGGCCGCGTACGCCTGAGCGGTCAGGGTGAGGGTGTTGCTGATCGACCACTTGATCCCCAGCCGGGGCACGGCGGGGTAGTGGCCGGGCTTGACGAACGCCGGGTGGTAGCCGCCGACGGAGACCACGAAGTCCCCGGCGTGCGGGCTCGGGGGCACCCAGACGCAGAGCGCGAGGCCGCCGGTGGGCTTGCAGTTCTTGTCCAGGATGTAGGACTTGTCGGTCAGTTGGGCCGTCAGGGAGAGCAGCCCCTCGCTCTGCCGGTACAGCGCCTCGGCCGCGATCTGGATCCGTGCCACCTTCGGATCCTTGCCCGCCTTCTGCTCGGCCGCCGTCAGCTTGGGGAAGTCGAACTCCCCGAGCCCCAGCAGCGCGATCACCAGGGACTCGCCGAACTCGACCAGTGCCATGGAACGGAAGTCGGCCAGCTCGAACATCGTCCAGTGCAGGCCCGCCGCGACCCAGATCTCGCCGTCCTTGGGCGCGACCCAGGGCTTGAGCCCGCCGGTCAGCGTGTCCAGCACCTTCATCGGGGTCGAGTCGGCGCCGCCGGTCAGGTTGAGCAGGGGGAAGGTGTCCACCTCGGTCAGCGCCGGGACGCGGACCTCGCTGTGGTAGCCGAAGCCCAGCGAGACGTCCTTGACCCGGAAGGGCGGCGGGCCGAAGCCGGCCTCCGGGTTGGTGCCGGTGCCGAGTTGACCGAAGAGGAAGAGCGAGAGCGTGCCGTCCGCCTTGCGGGCGTAGGAGCCGGCGATCCCGACGCTGATGACCGGCGCCGTCAGCATGCCGTCGCCGTCGTACCGCACCGGCCAGTCCGGAGTCGGGTTCGTGCGCAGCGCGCCGCCCAGCGCGATCGGGTCCGCCTTCGCGCTGATGCCCAGGCCCTTGAGCACGGGGGTTGCCTTGCCGGGGTCGGCCAGCGGAATGCTGACCCCGAAGCCGCTCGCCTCGAACGTCAGGGCGTGGGCGTTGATGCTGAAGTCCGCGGTGACCTGGATCGTGCCCTTGGCGTAGCCGAGGTTGAGCTTGCCCAGCCGGAACGGGCCGCTGGACTCCGCCTTCGCCGGCTGGTCGGCCTTGCCGCTGGGACCCTTGTCCTGCGGCAGGGCGGTCCAGGTGCGCGAGGCCTCGCCGAGCCGGACCTTCACGGCCTCCCGGGGCGTGCCGCCGAGGTCGTAGGCGAGGGACGCCGTGACCCCGCTGTCCAGCGGGCCGGCCGGCAGCTCGGGCACGTTCCCCACGGGGAAGTCGGCCTTGACCGCCTTGAGGGCCTTGTTGAGGTCCGCCACCTCGGTGTCGTCCAGCCCGTCCGTGATGAACAGCAGGGCCACGTGCTGCATCACCAGGTCGTTGGCCGGCGGCACCAGTGCCTTGATGATCGGCAGCCCGGACAGCGACAGCTTGACGGCCGCCTGCACCACGCCGAGGTAGCGCCTGCCCGCGTCGCCCCGGTCCTGGATCAGCAGCGCCCAGGCCACGCTGGAGGCCGGGGCTCCGCCGCTCAGGGCGGCGCTCCCGGACAGCACCAGCGTCTTCGTGCCCTGGTCGTAGCGGAGCCAGACGTCGGTGAGGTTGAAGCCCAGGTCCGCGGGCAGGGCGCAGCCGAAGGACTGCGTGACGTCCGGCAGCTCGCCGCCGCCGGCGCCGTCCGGCACCAGCGGGCCGTCGCCGTCGACCGGTAGGCGGTAGGCGGCGCCGTTGAGCGTGCAGCCCAGGACGGCGCCGACGTCGCCGCCGCGCAGGACGAACCTGGGCTGGGTGAAGCCGAACGTGGACAGGTAGGTGAAGTCCTCGGTCGCTGCCGCCGTGGTGAAGGTCCAGAGACTCAGGGTGAACGCGATGTCGAAGCCGACGAGTTGCTTGCCGTCGGCGTCGGCCGTGAAGGCCACCGTGACCGGCAGGCCGGTCGCTGCCCCCAGCGCGGCGGTGCCGTGGACCGTCACGGCGTGGCTGTCGTGGGTCGCCTTGCCGCCCGTCCGCGAATCGCCGAGGTGGCGCGAGACCAGATCGGCCGCCCCGAGTTCCTCACCGGTGATCTCGAACGTCTTGCCCTGGCTGCCTGCTAGCCGCTGCCGTAGTTCGTCGATGCTCAGTGTCATCAGCCCGTCGGCCTCCCGCCCTGGTTGTGTTCCATCCGGTCCCGGCCCCCCGGCCTGCCCGGCCCCCCGGCCTGCCCGACCCCCCGGCCTGCCCGACCGGCCGGGCGTCCCCGTCATTGGCCCATTTCGGTTCGGGGCATGACAATTGAGCCCCCCTGGACCAGCCAGGGCGACAACGGCCGTGCGTACCACGGGCCTTGACTCGCGAGGACCGGTGAGTGCACGTCCGACACGGGACTGTCGCAGCGTATCCGAGGCGTGCGCGGATAGTGACGGAACGATCCGATCTTGGCCGATACGCATCGCCTACGGCCGAGTCCGACAGGTGTCGTCGAGCTTCCCGCCGCCCTAGGTCCTGCCCGCCCCCGCGGCCCGGAAGGCGGGATAGTGTGGCAGCGGAGCTACATCCCACTCCCGGGCGGCCTTGCGCAGCAGTTGCCGCACGGTCTGCGCGAACGCCGGGAACTCCCCGAGCGTGCTCGCCACGTGCCAGCGGTGCCTGAGGACCTGGCGCCTGGTCGCCACGGGTCGACGTGTCCTGTGCATCGGTCCGTCCTCCACCGTCTGCGGCAGCAGGCGCACGGTTGCGTTCACCGTCCAGACCGCGACGGCCTGCCGCATCCCGGCCTGCCACACCGCGTCCTCGGCCAGCGCCGGGTACACCGCGACGACCTCCGCCCGGTAAGCCTCCTCGACCTTCCGGGCGATCCCCGCCGGCAGGACGAAGACGCACCAGCAGGTGGAGAACGGCGTTCTGCAGTACGCGGCCGTCAGGAACACCGACTGGTAGCAAGCGGCTTCGAAGTCGAGCAGCCGCAGCCCCTGCGGCGTGAGCAGGTTGTTGTCAGGGCAGGTGTCGCCCGGGGTGAACGCCGGATACTCCTCCCCGCCCGCCGTTCCCATGCGAGCGAGTTCCTCGCACAGCCCGGCGGGAGCCGCGACACCGACCGCGTCGAGCACCGCGGGCAGGGCAGCCACATTCCGCGCGATCCACGGCTCGTCATCCCAGGCGGTCATCCCCGTGCCGTACCGGGCCCACAACTGCCTGAACTCGACTCGCCGATCCACCGACTTCGCAGCCAGCCGCCCAAGCGCGCGCGCCCAGGTCACCAGGCCTTCCCCGGCGGCCTTCGCGTCGCTTCCCAGCAGCACGTCCGCCAGCGTCGGTGAATCACCGAGGTCCGCCATGACCAGCAGCGGGACCTTCGGGTCCACCCCCAGCACCTCGGGGCCGGCAAGACCGAACGAGAGCCCGGCCGCCTCCGCGGCAAAGCAGCGCCGGGCCTCCGGCTCGTCGGTGTAGGCCTTGACGATCACGCTCTCCCCGGAACCGGTCCGGCAGCGCAGCACCGTGCTGCGCCGGCTTCCGCCCAAGTCGACGGGCTCGGACAGCTCCGTGTCCAACAGCTCTGCAGCGGCACGCAATATCCCATCCACCCGGGCATCCTGCCACCATGGTCGACCAACAGCTCGATACACCCCTCGGTACGGAAACATGACCGAACGTCAGTGCGTGATCGCCCGAGTCGTCGTTCGAGCCAACCCCCCGGCCGGACGGGCCGGTCAGGGCAGGAAGTGGTCGTGCCGGCCGTAGAGTTCCGCCCAATCCGCCTCGCTCATCGGGCGCTTTCCGGCCGCGATCTCCGAGATTTCCTCGAAGAACGATTCGCGTGGCACGCCCGGCACGAAGAGCATCAGCATCGAGGCCGGCTCGTTGGACTCGTTGCGGAAGCCGTGCACAGCGCCCTCCGGCACGTGCAGGAAGTCACCCGCCTCGGCGTCGATCCACCGTTCACCGTCGTACAGGCACATGATCCCGGACAGGACGAAGAAGGACTCGGACATGGTCCGGTGGAAGTGTGGAGCGGGGCCTGTCGGCCGGGGCCCCAGGTCCAATCGGTACAGGCCGAACGTCTTGTTCGCGGAGGGCGTGTCGACCAAGTAGTGGACGCTTGTTCCCCCCGCGCCGATCAACACGTCCGGCGCGGCGGCGCCGAATCGGAGATTTGCCGTATTCTCGCCCGATTCGCCCCAGTAGTGAGCTATTGGGTAGGACATGGCGGATTTCCCTTTCGAGGCATCGCGTGATTGGTCGGTGGTGGTCCGTCCCCTCGGTGTCGAAGCGACGTGTAGCCGGCCGGCTGCCGAGGGTGCCGGACAGGGCGGCGGCGCTCGGCCCGGCGGCGCCGATCACGGCCGAAGCACCCTGCGCGGCGTGGGCCCGGCGGTTCCACCGGCTCTTCGCAGCCCAAGATGACCCAGACGTCCGCAGGCCCACAGGTCCACGGTGCGCCGAGGCGGCCGTCGGCGCACCCGCAGCGGCCTGGCGATGGCCCCCGCTACGGGGGCGGGGCCTGTGCGGGCACTGGAGGACCTGCGCGCCGAGAAGTCCTGGCGGGCTGTTCCGAGCGGTGGGTCGGCACCCCGCTGCGTGTGACTCCCGGGGACCACCCTCCTCGGACCGGAATACCGGTGGATCCCCTCCACCTGCGGCTCGCTGCTACTGTGGGCCCAGAATCAACGGAATGCGCGAAAAATCGCTCCTGAATGGTGTTTCTGAGCGGCGCCCTCGCGGTGTTTGTTCCCTTCGCGGAACCCCAGTGCTTCCTTCGTGACCACAACGAAGGCAGAAGACTGTGCACCAGCACCGTGTCATCATCGCCGGCGCCGGACTCGGCGGCCTCACCCTCGCCCACGGGCTGCGTGCCCGCGGCTTCGACGTCGCCGTGTACGAGCGGGACCCGCACCCGGACGCGAGGTCGCAGGGCTACCGCGTCCAGCTCGACGAACCCGGGCTCGCGGGCCTGGAACGCTGCCTGCCGGAGCACCTCTTCCGGCTGGGCCTGGCGACCGCGGCCTCGCCGCCCGCCCGGGTCTCCGTCCGCGACCGCCACCTGGGCACGCTCGCGGACCGGCCCACCGCGCCGGGCCCCGACCCCGCCGACGGCACGGCCCGCCCGTACCGCCCGTACCGCTCGTACGCGTTCAACCGGCCGACGCTGCGCCAGATCCTGCTCTCCGGCCTGGCGGACACCGTGCGCTACGGCGCGGAACTGCTGAGCTGGGAGAGGGAGCAGGACGGAACGGTCACCGCGCGGTTCGCCGACGGCCGCAGCGCGAGCGCCGACCACCTGGTCGGCGCCGACGGGGTCGGATCGACAGTACGCCGGCAGCTGCTGCCGCACGCCCGGGTCGAGGACGCCGGACTGCGTCTGATCTACGGCAGGATCCCGCTGGACGCGCTGGACGCGCCGGATGTGCCGGATGCCGGGGTTGGAGCGGCCGGAGGGGCGGAGGCGGCCGCGCTGCCGCCGTGGGTGTTCGACAGCATCTTCACCGTGGTGACCGGTGGGCAGGGAAGTCCGCACGTCGGGTTCGGGCCCGTGCGGTTCGCCCGCCCTCCCGGTGCCGCCGGCCCGGCACACACACCGCCCGTCCCCCTCACCCCCGTCGGCGACTACGTCGCCTGCCTGGTGGGAGCGCCGGCGGACCACCCCGCCATGCCCTCGTTCGAGGCGCTGCGCGGTCTCGACGGCCCCGCCCTGCGCGAGCTGGCCGGACGCCTGGTGGGCGACGACTGGCACCCCGACGTGCACCGCCTCCTGGACCGCTGGGAGACCGACTCGCTGTTCCCGCTGCGCATCTCCACGGCGAGCCCCGTACCGCCGTGGGAGCCGGGCCCCGTCACCCTGCTCGGGGACGCGATCCACGCCATGAGTCCGGTGCTGGCGATGGGCGCGAACACCGCGATCCGCGACGCCGCCGAGCTGACGCGGACCCTGGCCGGGGCCGCGGCCTCCGGTGCGCCGCTGGTGGACGGCGTACGGGACTACGAGCTCCGGATGCGGGAGTACGCCTTCTCCGTCGTGGCCGCCTCCCGGCGAACCGGCCGACAGAGGGTCGGGCAGAGGTAGCCGTTCGGGGCGGGTCCTGGTAGCGGATGGCGGTCCACCCGTGGTGATGACTCGCCAGGAACGGGCTGCCGAGCCGGTCACCCGGGTGGTCGTCGGGGCAGGTCGAGGTGGACGAGGTGCTGGTCGGTGCCGCCGTCGGGCCGGTGCACGGTGCGGTAGGCGTACGGGACGGTGCTGGCAGGAAAGGTGACGATGCCTTCCTCCACGACGGGCCGCTGGTCGGCGATGGCCCGCAGCCGGGCATCGGTGTCGGCCGGCAGCTGCGGCTCGGGCGGGCGGCGGTGGCGGCCGGCCATCGTCAGGCCGACGGCTGCGACGGGGCCGGGCGGCCCGACCGGCCGGTTTCACTCTGGCCGGTTTCGCTGCGCCTGGGCTGGTTCACGAGGTCCTCCTCGCGGGCTGGCCAGCCCCGTCGGTCCCGTCGGCCCCGTCGGCGAGCAGCGGCAGGTAGTGCTGAAGGTACGGCGGGACGTTGAGGTCGAGCACCTCGGCCAGAGGGACCATGCGGACGGCCAGGCCCTCGTCGCCGAGCTGGAGGTCCTCCTCCGGGCCGTCCCAGGCGGCGTGCAGGACGCGGGTGAGCGGGGAGACCAGCTCGTGGTGCGGGCCGGGCAGGATCCGGAGCCCCGTGATCTCGATGCCGGCTTCCTCGCGGACCTCGCGCGCCGCGTTCTCCTGCGGGGTCTCGACGCCCTCGCGCCAGCCGCCGATGGGGGTCCAGTAGCCCGGCCAGGCGATGCCCGGCTTGTCGTCGCGGTGGTGCATCAGCAGCCGGCCGTGCCGGTCGGTGACGAGGACCATGACCCCTTCGAACTCGTCGGCCGGGGAGGGGCGTTCCAGGTACAGCGGCGTGCCGCAGCGGTGGGCGCGCAGTGCCTGGAGGAGCCGCTGGTAGCGGTCCGGTGGCATCAGGTCGCACCAGTCGTGGGCGGTCTCGAAGCGCCACTCGGTGTGCTCGGCCGGGTCGAGCCGGATGCGGGCCTGCTGCTCCCGGGTCAGGACGCCGCCGTCGAAGACGTATCCGCACACCGGCACCGGGTACTCCGTGCCGGCCTGCTCGTGGACGACCGCGACCAGCCGCCGCCGGGCGATCACCTCGGGGTTCTCCGCGGCGAGGTCGAGGCCGAGTTCCTCCTGGGCCTCGCGCAGCGCCGTGCCGAACGGGGTCTCGCCGTGTTCGACGTTGCCGCCGGGGAGGTTCCACACGGCCGGGTTGATGGTCGAGCGCATCCCGAGGACGCGGCCGTCCGGGTCGGTGACCAGGAAGCACCCGTAGACCGTGGGCCGCGCGACGGTGGTGAGGTAGCCGCCGACCGGCCGCCAGCCCGGGATCGCCAGGCGACGGGTGAGCCACCTGATCACCTCGCGCTCTCCGTCACCGGACTGCGGCAGCTGGTCGGGACGGGCCCACTGCTGGTCGTCGTGCTCGGCCGACAGTGTGACCGGGGTGCCGTCCGGCACGACGGCGGTGAACACGAACTGCCGTACCCGCCGGCCGTTCGGGTCGGTGAGGTCCAGGCTCCGCGCGTACTCCAGCGGCAGCCCGGCGAGCCCGGTCTGCTCGGCCAGTTCCCGGGCCGCGCCCGCCTCGATCCCCTCGCCGCTCTCCCGGTCGCCGATCCCCTCGCCGTCCTCCCGGCCGCCGCCCGGGTACTCCCACAGGCCGGGGAGAGCGTCGTGCGCGGCCCGGCGGATCATCAGGACCCGGCCGGAGGCGTCGCGGACCACCACGCCGACGCCGATCCGCTCGATGTCCTCGTGGGCGGCCAGTGCGGTCAGCACCTTGAAATCGATCACTGCGCGGACTCCTCGTTCCCTCGGGCCGACGGGGCTGCTGAGCGGGGGCGCCGGGACGCTCCTCCTGCCGGCGCGCCGGGGCGGGCCGAATCAGCCTCAGGGCAGCCGAGTTGGGGCGGCCGTGTGGTCGGCAGGGGACAGATGATGGCGCTGTTCGAACGCGGGGTTCAAGCAGGCCACCTCCGGGCGCGCCCGGGGCGAACGGGGAGTTTTCGAGCACCGCGCCGCCGTGTCGGGTACGCCCTCCAGCCGGTCGCGAACGGCCGGTCGGCAGGGTGGCGGAGCCCAGCGCACGGGCGGCGAGAGCCTGTTCGAGCGCGGTCGTCAGGCGGGCTTCGAGCCTGCTGCCGACGCTCGCGTGGGCGGCGAGGCCGCGCGGGGAGCAGTCGCCGCCGGCTTCACTCGTTCGGCTGGCCGGGCGGTCCAGGAGGTTTCCGCCGGCGGCCCGCCGACGGGTTCCTGGGCGTTCATAGCACGATCTTGTTCATGTTCACATTTTGGCGCTGATCTCGCCGCCGGTGCTGAGCACCATGTACACGCCGTTGGCGACGGCTCCGGCGTCCTGCTGGTTCGCCTCCAGCGTGCCGTTCACCGCGCCGTCGTTGCCGAGGATCTGCGCGCGGTAGTGGAGTTCGCCGATCTTCGTGACCTTGGCCGTCCAGCCGCCCGCGAGCTTGAACGTGCCCGGTCCCTGGTGCCCGCCGCCCATCCAGGAGTGGGCCGTGCCGTCCAGCGAGAGCACGATGAACATGTCGTTGAAGTCGACCCCGGCGTCGGAGTCGTGCGTCTCCAACGTGCCGTACTCCGTACCGTTGTTGACGATCTTCGCGGTGTAGTTCTGGTTGCCGGTCGCGCGGATCTCGGCCGTGCTGCCGTCCACCAGCTTCTGGGTGCGGACCGGGGACGTCCCCTTGGGCGGGGCAGCCGGCGGCGTGGTGGTGGTGTGGTGCGCGGTGGGCGTGGCGGCCGGAGCAGCGGTGCCGGGCGCGGGAGGCGCGGCCGGAGTGCTGGCCGGCGCGGCGGCGTCGGGAGTGGTGGGAGCGCTGGGCGCGGCGGCCGGCGGGGTGGTGCCCTGCGCGGTGGGCGCGGTGGGCGCGGCGGCCGGCGCAGCGGTGCCGGACGCGGGGGACGGGCTGGAGCAAGCTGTCGCGGTGGACACCAGCAGAGCGGCCGCCAGGGCGGAGCCGGCCAGCGTACGGACGGCGGACGAGCGACGGTTCGTTAAGGTCGACATGCGGTGCTCCTGAGCGAAGTACGGGTGAGGAACAGCTCGTTGCCCGTGGCCTCTCCTGCGGGGACCAGGAGCAACGTGGCTGCGTACAGGAACGAAGTTAGTGTGAGCAGTCGACGAAACAGACCCTGCTATGTCACCAGACTGCTACGCCCTCCCCATGCCCTCACCTGCACCGCAGGCCGTCGAGCCACGGGACCGAAGCGGAAGGGTCGGTTTCGGCCAGTTGTGCTGTTCATGTATACACGCATTCACATCTTCGGAATGCTGGCCGCACATGCTGTGTCGGATCTACGACAAGGAGAAGGTCATGCGTCGAATCGCAGCCATCGGCACCGGGGCGGCACTGCTCATGGGAGCGGGGCTGATCGCCGCGCCGTCAGCCTCGGCGATCTCCTACTGCGTCACCAACCAGGGCCAGAACTGGGGCTCCGTCAACTGCCAGACCAGTGCCCCGAAGAACCACTGGCAACTCGTCCTGATCTGTGAAAGCGACAGCGTCAAGGGCATCCGGCAGACGATCAACGGTCGCTGGCACACCGGCGACGGCTCCGACACCCTGTACTGTTCCACGGGCTACAGCGCCGCCCTCACCAACGTCAACAGCGACAACTGACTGATGGGGATGCGTGCCTGAGCGGTTTCCCGGGCGATCAGCGATCGCGGGCCGGCGCGTCGCGCAATCCCTCCTCGAAGGCCGAGTACGGGTACTGGTCGGTACCGGATCCGGGCATTTCGAGCTTCTTGAGTTGCCCGCCGACGACGTGGGACACCAGCGGCACGGGCAAGGCGTCCGGCCAGAGGCCGGTCCGCTTGCCCTCGGAGAGGACGCGGCGGAACGCGCCGGTGGATCCCCGCAGGCTGCGGCCGTTCGCCTTCAACTCCTCTGCGGCGCACTCGCCGTCGCCTTCGACGACCTGAAGCAGGATCTGCTGCGCCCGGGGCGGCAGGCGGTCGTAGTAGGAGCGGGCCCGCTCCGGTGTCCAGCGGTCGTCGGGCAGCGCGGTCACGACGGCGTCCGGCATGGTGGCGAAGGCGAGCAGCTTCTCCAGCGCCTCGGGGGTCGGATTCTCCACGGTGATCGTGATCCTCATGGTGCAACACCCTTGCAGCCCCGGATCCTGAACACAAATAACCGCAGTAGATGTGTCACAGACACGAAGGTCCCTTCGAGTTGTCGAAGGGACCTTCAGTGCGGTTGCGGGGCTGCTCCGCGACGCTTCACGCGTGTCGAGCAGGGCCGGTGACCTCCCAGGCCGCCTCGATCATCCGGAAGATCTCGTCCACCGCGGCCTCCGGATCGGCCGCCTCACGGGCCAGCGCATAGGCGTCGATCGTGAACCTCGCGATCGCCCGGCAGGCGGTCGTGGTCTGCGGCAGGCCGAGGTCGGTGGCGATGGCCGTTGCCAGCGAGTCCGCATGGCGCAGCCTCATCGAATCCTCGTACTCCCGCAGGGCGGGGGATTCCTCGATCATGCGCCAGATCGGGGCGGCGGCGTCCGCCGTGCAATGGTGCACCAGGGCGTGGATCTCGCGGCGCAGCGCGGGGATGAGCGGCTCGTGCGGCGCCCGGGCGGTGGCCGCCTGGGTGAGGCGCTGCTCGAAGTCGTCGTCCCGCTCGAACACCAGGGCCTCTTTCGAGGCGAAGTGGGAGAAGAGCGTGGTGACGGCCACGTCGGCTTCGGCGGCCACGTCCCGGATTCCCACCGCGTCGTACCCGCGCTCCAGGAAGAGCCGCAGGGCGGTGTCGGCGATCTTCTGGCGGGTCGCGGCCTTCTTGCGTTCGCGGCGTCCGGGCGGCACGGTCATGACCTCACGCTAGCAGATACGAAGGTGGAACAGTTCCGAAACGCTAACCGTTAGTGCTACGGTCGACCGCATGAAGAACATGAAGAAGGTGAGCTTCGCCGAGTTCGGCGGGCCGGACGTTCTGCAGCTCGTCGACGCCGAGCGGCCCCACCCGGGCCCCGGCCAGATCCGCATCGCCGTACGGGCAGCGGGCGTCAACCCCGTCGACTGGAGGATCCGCGAAGGCCAGTTCCTCCAAGCCCACCCGATCGAGTTGCCCTCCGGCGTCGGGCAGGACGCCTCGGGGGTGGTCGACGAGGTCGGCGAGGGCGTCGAAGGGATCGAGGCCGGCGACCACGTGTTCGGCGAGGGCTCAAGCACCTACGCCGAGTTCGCCGTGCTGTCGGCCTGGGCCCGGATGCCCGAAGGGCTGACGTTCGAAGAGGCCGCCGGCTACCCCTCCGTGGTGGAGACCGCGCTGCGCATCATCCGCCAGGTCGGCGTGCGGCCCGGGCAGACGCTGCTGGCCAGCGGCGCGTCCGGGGGAGTCGGCTCGGCGGTGCTGCAGATCGCCCGCGACCGCGGCATCACGGTGATCGGCACGGCCGGGGCCGCGAACCAGGAGTACCTGCGCAGCCTGGGTGCCGTCGCCACGACGTACGGCGAGGGCTGGGTCGAACGGGTGCGGCAGCTCGGCCAGGTCGACGCGGCGCTCGACCTGGCCGGTTCGGGCGTGATCCGCGAACTCGTCGAACTGACCGGGGATCCGCAGAAGGTGGTCTCCATCGCCGATCTCGGGGTGCCGCAGCTCGGCGTCCGGTTCTCCGGCGTGGCCGGGAGCATGCCGGAGGCGCTCGCCGAGGCCGTCGACCTCATCGCGCGGGGCAGGCTCCACATTCCGGTCGAGAAGTCGTACACGCTCGCCGAGGCCGCGGCGGCGCACATCGACAGCCACGCCGGTCACACGCGGGGGCGCCGGGTCGTGCTCGTCTGAGCCGTCTTGTTCTTGACCTGTAGAAACAGGCCGAGGTGGTGGGTGCCACGACCCTGCCGTGGCCCCTTCTGCCTCCCTGCGGCGCGTGTTCTCAGGGCATCGTCTTCCGTCCTGCGGCAGCGGAAGCGGGGGCAGTCGCAGGGCGGAGGCGGGCCCGCCGCTGGGGGTTGAAGGCGGCGGGGGCCTGGCCGAGCAGCAGCTCGACCCGGTCGAGGGCGGTTTGCGTGGACTCGACCAGCCCGGAGTCCCCCTTGGCGATCCGCAGGCGCAGCGCTTCTTGCAGATGGGCCTGGGCGCCTGCGAGGTCGCCGCGTTCCATGAGGTGCTTTCCGGTGTGCTGGAGCGCGAAGTCAAGGAGCTCCGGGTGCTGGCTTCGCGCGGTGTTCAGCGCGCTGCGGTAGAGCGAGTCCGCAGCCTGCACGTCACCGGCGTAGCGGTGCGCGTCGCCGAGGTTGAGCCCGGTGGCGACGACGGCCCGGGTGTTCCCGATCGCTGCGGCCAGGTCGAGCGACTGCCGGAGGAACGTACGGGCTTCCGCGTGGTGGCCCAGGCACATCTGGCCGATGCCGATCCATCTGGCCAGGACCCGAATACGAGCGGGGTCGGTCCCCTCGGGCAAGGCCCGCAGTTCCTCGTGGAGTTGGCCGACCGCGGTGGTCAGCTCGTTCCGGTCGGTGGGGACCATCCGCAGGTTGTCGTCGTGAGTGATGAGGTGATCAAGCACTTGACCCTCCATGGTTCGGTTCTGCTCAGCGTGGCACTACAGCTGGCCGGTCTGGTGGCGCAGGCCGGCCAGCTTGAGTGGGTGTGTGTGCGACACCGAGTGGCGGGTCGGCTCGGATGGTCACTCGCGCCGACCCGCCCATGCCGTCAACTAGCCGGCATCAGTTGGGGACTGCGGTCAGACCTCGGTCGGTGCTCACACTTGGGGGTGCGTCGCGCCATCGGTCTGTCCTCCTTCGCCGAGGGCGGCTGTGGGGTGGGTCGGCCCTCGGAACTCCTGCGACACCTGGGGCTTGCGCGCTTCGGTGCCTCGATCGCTACTCTGCGTTCATGTCCGCCGAGCCGTTCATCAACGACGACGACGATCACGATGCGTGCTGGATCTGCCCCAGCCTCCGGCTCCCTGCTGGGGCGTTCGATGTGCTCGAACGCCCCAGCAGGGATTACCCGTTCAACCCGGACGACGGCTTCCGGTACAGCCGGGAGGGAATCCCGGCCTGTGTGCACGGAGACCGCATCGGGCTGCCTCCCGGCCGGTACGCGAGTGCCGGCCAGGAGCTACCCGAGGGCTAGAAGGTGATGGCGTGCTCTCGCCCGCTGCGACCGAAGCCGATGGAGTCGTACTTCTCGGCGAGGATGGCCAGGCGGCGGTCCACCTCGGCCTTGTCGAGCCAGTAGCGGGTGGGCGGCTCGGTGCCCCACGCGGCCAGGTACGCCGCGTGGGTGTACTCGCCGCCGGTGTAGTCGGTGTGTTCCTGATCGGTCTGGTGGATCAGCGTGAAGCCGGTTCGCTCGGCGATGCGGGCGAGCAACTGCGGCTGCGCGATCATCGCGTGCGTCATCTCGTCCACGGGGACGGGCAAGGCCAGCTCGGCGTCGGTCTCGCTGCCGGTCAGCTCGTAGGCCGCCGCCTTGAGCGCGATGGCGCGCAGGCCTTCGGCGAACAGCGGGACCTTGTCGGTGTCGAGGTTCCACTGGCTGATGGTCGGGAACCCGGTGAAGCACTGCCAGTCACTGGAGTACTCCAGGGTCGCCGCCTCGAACGCCGAGAACTCGGGGTCCGCGGTGATGGCGGCCAGGATCTCGCGGGCGCGCTCGCCGACCTTGTCGGCCGCCGGCATGGTGCTGGTGGACATGCTGGTCCTCCTGCTGGGTGGTTGAGGCTGCCGCACGGGGATCTACGGCAGGGCATCACGGCTGTTCGCAGGAGACGGAGTTGGCACTAGGCTTCCGCTGTCACCCCGCGATGCCGTAGTCATGAAGTTACGGTCGGTGAATCCAGGGCTCGACGGACTGCCAGTACGAGTTGCCCGGATGATCGAGGCAAAGGGGGGCCCGAAATGGCTGCTCGGACACCACCGAGGCGCGGCGAAACACTGACTGACAGTCAGTCCGCGCTCGTTCGGGTTCCCGAAGGGGTGATTTCCGGCTTCCTGTTCAAGGTCATCCGGGAGCAGATCCCGAGGACTCAGGACGAGTTGGCCGTGGACCTGGGCATCGACAAGAGCACTGTCCAGGGCTGGGAGTCCGGCCGTCGGCCGCTCTCCTCCACCAGGGCCGGGAACCTGGTGGTGCTGCGCCGGAAGCTGATCCTGCTCGGCGCGCCGACTGGGCTGGTGGACCTGATCGGCCTCGCGATGGACGCAGACTTCGTCCTCGGCGAGATACTGCGGTCCCGGCCCACGAAGGCCGAGGTTCTGGGGCATCCGCTGGCCGGGTGGGTGCTTACCCGGGACACCACGCACATGATCGGCTGGGCCATCAGCGGGGTTCTGCCCGGCGCGGTGGCCGCCGAGTTGGGCATCCCTGCCGCACGACGCGGGCCGGTCTCCACTGCGCCGCTCCTTGGGCAGGACGTGCGCTCGTGCTTCTTCGACAACCTCCGGCACACCGCCGACCTGGTGGAGGCCGGGGGTGAGGAGACCGCCCTACTCCGGAGACAGGTCTGGTACCTGTCCTCCTACGACCGGGCACGCGATGTGGCCGAGTGGTTCAGTGGGATGCAGCGCCGAGGCCGGATTCCCTCGGCCGGTTCGGGGTGGTCACCCCGCTGGGCCGAAGCGCGGTCGGCCGCGGCAGCACTGGCGCGACAAGGGGACCCCGAGCTGCTCCGGGACTTCATCGCCCGCTCGATCACCGACAACGACGACTTCGAAGCCGCGAACCTGAACTACTGGGCTCACTGGCTCGGGCTCGACTCACGTCCCCAGATCAGCGATGACTTCATGGCCGAACAGGATCGTCCGGTGTGGGACGCCTCCACGCTGCTGCGACAGTTCGCCATCCGGCTGGACCGCGCGGGCGAGTACACCGACCTGTACGTCCATTCGATCTGGGCACTCATGCTCACCCGACGCGGCCTGGCCGATGCGGACCCCCGTACAGCCCGCGACCTGGCCGCACGAGTGCGCACGCTGCTTGATGGTGACGGTCTTTCACGACAGTCCCGTCGAGAGTTGGAGTCTGTGCACTACGGTCTGCGGGTAGGTGGGTCCAGCAACTACCGATCCAACAGCGAAGGACAGCTATGACGGACGACAAGCAGGCGAAGGGCACCGCGAGCTACCTGTTCGAGGCGGGCATGCTCAAGCGGGCGAAGCGCCAGGGCTGGTGGATCGCTGGAGTCAAAGACCCTGAGTCGGTCGCGGAGCACTCGTTCCGCACGGGCGTAGTCGGCGCGGTGCTCGCGATGATGGAGGGTGCCGACCCGGCCAAGGTCGCCCTCCTGTGTCTCTTCCACGACACTCAGGAGACCCGGGTCAGCGATATCCCGCACGTCAGCCGGCGCTACCTCACCGCCGTCTCGAACGAGCGCGTGACCGCCGACCAGGTCAGCGCCGCTCACCCGGCCGTTGTTGCCGGGGTTCAGGCCATTGTGGAGGAGTACGAGAACGCCGAGAGCTTGGAAGTCACCGTCGCCCATGACGCGGACAAGCTGGAGTGCCTGATTCAGGCCGTGGAGTACCGCGAGCAGGGGTACCAGAACGTCCAGCCGTGGATTGACAGCAGTCTCGGCAGCCTCAAGACCGAGTCGGCTCGCACCCTGGCGGAGGCCGCACTGGCCATGACGTCCTTGGAGTGGCAGAGGATCTACCTCGGGTGACGCTGCCGACGTCCGTCTACTCGTAGCGGTGGCGGGAGATGAAGTAGGCCGTTCTCCCGGATCTCCTCCATCTCCGACGCGAAGTCGCGGTCGTTGAGGGCGACGTCCAGGCGGCGGTCGTGGCCGGCCCCGGTGACGCTCCAGCGGCTGGCGGAGGAACCCGGCCGCACCCCGGCCGGCCCGGGGAGCAGATCCTGGGCCTGGCCCGCTTCATCGCCGAAGGGCTGCCGGCGATCTCGCACCGGGGCTGTCCGTTCATCGACTCCATCGCCGAACTGCCCGACCGCTCCGACCCGGCGCGGCAGGTGATCGAGGAGTACAAGGCCCGCCAGCTGCGCAGGCTGGTCGCCATGTGCGCCGAGGCCCGGCTGCCCGACCCGGCGCAGACCGCGGCCGAGATCACCTTCGTGCTCGAAGGGGCGCAGGTCTGCGCGCAGAACGGCAGCGTCGACCAGGCGGGGGAGCGCCTGATGAGGATCGTCGAGGGGATCGTGTCTAGAAGCTGAGCAGGCCGATGGCGTGGCCGTCGTGGTCCACCACCGGCCACGCGTCCAGGCCGCGGGCGCGCATGGTGGTGGCCGCCGTGGTGGCGGGCATGTCGGCGGTGGCGAAGGGGGCGCGGTCGAGGACGATGTCGCGTACCGGGGTGCGCTCGGTGTACCAGGACCGGGCCTGGAACGGCGCGAGGTGCAGGCGGGTCAGCAGCCCGGCGCAGCGGCCGTCGTCGTCGCGGACGAGCAGGTGGTCGCTGCCGGAGCTCTGCAGGATGTCCATTGCGGTGTCGACCATGACGTCGTCGCTGATCTGCAGTTCCGGGCGTTTCATGAGGTCGCCGACCGTGGCGGTGCTTGCGGGGTGTCCGGGGGCGATGGTCATGGGCGGGCTCCTTCGTGTCGCTGCTGCCGGGGTGCCGCGGAGGGCTGGGAGGGACTGGGGAGGCCTGGGAGCGGCTGAGCGGGCCCGGTCCGCATGGTGAAACGGGCCCGCTCCGGGGTGCTACGCGGCGACGGCGACGCGCCTGGGCGCCCGGCGACGGCCTGAGGAGCCCTGGTTGTCGCGCCCGGCGGCCGCGCGGGTGTCGCCTCCGGTGGGGGCGGGGCGTCCGCGGCGGCCGCGGTTCGTGGCCGCGCTGCGGCGCGGACGCTCGACGACGGGGTCGGCGATGACCACGGGCACGCCGGTGGGGACGCGGGCGCCGGTGATGCGGGTCAGGTCCTCGTCGCCGGCGAGGACCCTGGTGGTGACGGGGGTGATGCCGGCGGTGGTCATCATCCGGGCCATCTGGCGGCGCTGGCTGGGCAGGACGAGGGTGACGACGGTGCCGGACTCGCCGGCCCGGGCGGTGCGGCCGCCGCGGTGGAGGTAGTCCTTGTGGTCGCTCGGCGGGTCGAGGTTGACGACCAGGTCGAGGCCGTCGACGTGGATGCCCCGGGCGGCGACGTTGGTGGCGATCAGTGCGGTGACCTGGCCGGTGCGGAACTGCTCCAGGGTGCGGTTGCGCTGGGGCTGGGACTTGCCGCCGTGCAGGGCCGCGGCCTTGACCCCGTTGGCGAGCAGGTCCTCGACCAGCGCGTCGGCGCGGTCCCGGGTGTCGGTGAACATGATCACCCCGCCGTCGCGGGAGGCGATGTGGGCGATCGTGGCGTTCTTGTCGTGGTTCTGCACGTGCAGCACGTGGTGCTCCATGGTGCTGACCGCTGCTGCGGACGGGTCCACCGAGTGGGTGACCGGGTCGTTCAGGAAGTGCCGCACGAGGCGGTCGACGTTGCGGTCCAGGGTGGCGGAGAACAGCATGGTCTGGCAGCCTTCGGCGACCTGTTCGAGGAGCTCGGTGACCTGGGGCAGGAAGCCCATGTCGGCCATCTGGTCGGCCTCGTCGAGGACGGTGACGCCGACCCCGTCCAGCTGGCAGTCGCCGCGCTGGATCAGGTCCTTGAGCCGGCCGGGGGTGGCCACCACGACCTCCGCCCCGCGGTTCAGCACCTGCGCCTGGCGGCCGATCGACATCCCGCCGACCACGGTCGCCATCCGCAGCCGCACGGAGTGGGCGTAGGGGGTGAGCGCCTCGGTGACCTGCTGCGCGAGCTCGCGGGTGGGGACCAGCACCAGGGCCAACGGGCGGCGGGGTTCGGCCCGCTGCCCCGCGGTGCGGGCCAGGACGGCGAGACCGAAGGCGATGGTCTTGCCGGAGCCGGTGCGGCCCCGGCCGAGCACGTCGCGGCCGGCCAGCGAGTTGGGCAGCGTCGCGGCCTGGATGGGGAACGGCGAGGTGACGCCCTGGCGGGTCAGCGTCTTCAACAGGGCTGCGGGCATGTCCAGTTCGGCGAAGGACTCGACGGCCGGCAGGGCGGGAGTGGTGCTCACCGGCATCGCGAACTCGCCCTGCGGGGAGGAGTCCTGGCGGCGGCCCCGGTCGGAGGAGCGCCGGCCGCCGGCCGGGCGGGAGCCGTAGAAGGAACTGCCGCCGGAGCGGGAGCCTGCGGCGGATCGGGAGCCTGCGCCGGAGCGGGAGTTGGCGTTCTGGTACGAGGAGCGACTGGAGCGGTTCACGTGGAGACCTTCCTCAAGGCGGCGCGTCACGAGGAAGGCCCCGTGGCGCGGGGCGCCGACGGAGACCGCAAGGGAACGGGCCGGAAGTGTGACGGGCGGAGCGTGGACGGTAGAACCGTGCGGCACGTCACCTACGGTCGGCGCTCACCCGGGAGGGGCGGGAGCGAACGACCTCGAACCGTGAGCTGTCACGGCAGGGCGCCGATCCGGACGCGGAGCTGTGGGTCTCGCGTGGGGATGGCCGCCGGTGGCGGAGCCAGGGGGCCTGAGCGGCCGGGAATGCGTCCGTGACGCAATGCCGAGGGGCCCGCACCGGGCAACATGTACGCGGTGCGGGCCCCTCGCTGCTAGGCGGGTGCCATGGCAGAAAAACTACAGCGGGCGAATGTTCTCGGCCTGCGGGCCCTTCTGGCCCTGCGTGACGTCGAACTCGACCTTCTGGCCCTCGAGCAGCTCACGGAAGCCGTTGGCGTTGATGTTCGAGTAGTGGGCGAAGACGTCCGGGCCGCCACCCTCCTGCTCGATGAAGCCGAAGCCCTTTTCCGCGTTGAACCACTTCACGGTGCCATTAGCCATAAAAATAATCTCCTTCAAGGGCTGTCCGAAGCCCGCACCATGCAGGCTCCGAGTCGCCGCGATGAGCACCCACCCGGGGAAGAGCCGGGAAACAAAAATGCGCCTGCAAAACATCAGCAGGCGCACACAAAGTCCATGGGAACCACTACTGCAACTCGTACGAGTCTAGCAGGCTCGGGCCCGCCACGGGCGAATTTGTCGCCCCGGGTTTCGCGGAAGCCTCCCCCCGGGGGCTGCCGGATTCGGAAAGACCACCCTTGCCCTCTCCGGCGCCAACGGCAGGAAGTGTCAATTCCGCCGCCTCGGATGACGGACTTCGCGGAGTTCGCCGGAGCCGGGCTGGACGGGGTGTCGCGACAACCGCTGGAACCCGAGGCGAGCGGCGGACTGTCACAGGGCTGTGACACGGTGGGGCCCACCTCCCAAGGAGTTCCTCATGACGCGCACGTAACGTCGCGCACGACATGGCGGAGAAGCGGGAGGCGATGGAGATGCGGAAACTGGGGCACGGAACGCGGCTGATCGGGGTGAGCGTGATCGCCGGGATCGTGGCGGCGGGCATAGCCCTGCCCGCGGTGGCGGCCGCCGGGCTCGGCGCCCGGTCGGCGGCCGACGACTTCCAGAGCCTGCCCGACGACTTCAAGACCCCGGCGCTCTCACAGGCCTCGACGATCCTCGACGCGCAGGGCGGCACGATCGCCACCGTGTACGACCGCGACCGCACCGTCGTCCCGGCGGACCAGATATCCCCGCTGGTGAAGACCGCACTCGTCGACATCGAGGACAACCGCTTCTACGAGCACGGCGCGATCGACCTCAAGGGCGTGCTGCGCGCCCTGGACAAGAACGCCACCTCCGGCGGCACCGCGCAGGGCGCGTCCACCCTGACCCAGCAGTACGTGAAGAACGTCTTCGTCGACGAGGCGGGCGACGACCCGCAGAAGGTGGCCGAGGCGCAGCGCCAGACCGTCGGCCGCAAGATCCAGGAACTGAAGTACGCGATCAAGGTCGAGGAGACCCTGAGCAAGGACCAGATCCTCACCAACTACCTGAACATCACCTTCTTCGGAGAGAAGGCCTACGGCATCGAGTCGGCAGCGCGGCGCTACTTCGGCGTGCACGCCAAGGACCTCACCCTGCCGCAGGCCGCGCTGCTCGCCGGCCTGGTGCAGTCGCCCACCGGCTACGACCCGACGGTCAACCCGACCGCCGCGAAGGACCGGCGCGACACCGTGCTGCGCAAGATGGCCGAGTACGGGCACATCACCAAGGAGCAGGCCCAGCAGGCCATCGCGACCCCGCTCGGGCTCAACGTCCAGGCGCCGCAGCAGGGCTGCATCCTGGCCAAGCAGGGCGAGGGCTTCTTCTGCGACTACGTGCGCCAGACGGTGCTCACCGATCCGGCCTTCGGCAAGTCGGCGGCCGACCGGCAGGCGGTGTGGAAGCGCGGCGGCCTCCAGATCCACACCACGCTCGACCCCAAGGCCCAGGCCTCGCTCTACGCCTCCGTCACCGCCCACGTGAACGCCGGCGACCAGGCCGCGACCGCGATGAGCATCGTCGAGCCGGGCACCGGCAAGATCCTCGCGATGGGCCAGAGCCGCCCGTACGGCGTCGACGGCAAGCAGCACCAGACCCAGATCAACTACAACGTCGGCAAGGCCATGGGCGGCGGGCTCGGCTTCCCGACCGGCTCGACGTTCAAACCGATCGTCGCCGCGGCGGCCCTGGAGAACGGCATCTCGCCGAGCCAGAGCTACACCACCGACTACAGCATCCCGTGGCCGGCGATGACGGACTGCTCCGGCGGCCGGTTCCCCTCCGCCGGGCAGGTGCACAACGACAGCCAGAGCCTCACCGGCCAGTTCGACATGAAGACGGCCATGGCGCAGTCCGTCAACACCTACTTCGCCAAGCTGGAGGGCGACGCCGGGCTCTGCAACGTCGCCCAGATGACCAACAAGCTCGGCATCACCCAGCAGGCGGGCGGCGAGAAGCTCCAGGTCGTCCCGTCGATGACGCTCGGCAGCAACGACCTGACCCCGCTGGAGATGGCCGGCGTCTACGCGGCCTTCGCCGCCCACGGCACCTACTGCGCGCCGACCGCCATCGCCTCGGTGACCGGCCCCGACGGCAAGCAGCTCGCGGTGCCGCAGGCGAACTGCTCCGCCGTGATGTCGACCACCACCGCCGACACCGTCACCGCGATGCTCAAGGGCGTCGTCGAGGACGGCACCGGCCAGACCGCCGGCCTCAGCAGCCGCGACAGCGCCGGCAAGACCGGCACCACCGACGCGAGCCGCCAGGTCTGGTTCGTCGGCTACACCCCCGAGATGGCCGGCGCCACCGTCGTCAGCGACACCGACAACCCCAAGCCCCTGGACGGCCAGCGCATCGGCGGCACCGTCGTGGGCCAGGCCTTCGGCGGCACCCTGGCCGGCCCGATCTGGCGCGACGCCATGAACGGAGCCCTCGCCGACACCCCGGCGGGCACCTTCACCCCGGTGCAGCTGCCTTAGCGTGCTCGTCCCGCGCGGGGCCGCGCCGGTGGAATACGGCGCGGTCCCGGCGCCCGGCGGCGACCCCCGCGAGCGCCTGCGGCCGGGGCCGCTCAGGGGCCGTGTCCCTCCAGCGGCTCGCCGGACAGGCGCTGCGCCAGGTAGACCGGCAGGACGGCCAGGACGATCAGCACCGAGGCCACGACATCCACCACCGGGCCCTGGTTGGGCCGGGCCAGGTTCTCGAAGATCCACAGCGGCAGCGTCCGGGTGCCGGGGCCCGCGGTGAAGGTGGTCACCACGATCTCGTCGAAGGAGAGCGCGAAGGCCAGCAGCGCCCCGGCGAGCAGCGCGCCGCGCACGGCCGGCAGCGTGACGTACCAGAAGGTCTGGAAGGTGTCCGCCCCGAGGTCCGCCGACGCCTCCTCGGCCGACGACGCGATGCGCCGCAGCCGCGCCGACACGTTGTTGAACACCACCACGATGCAGAAGGTGGCGTGCCCGACGACCACGGTGAACAGGCCGAAGCCCACCCCGAGCGGGGTCAGCACGGTGCGGAACGCTGCGTTGAGCGCGATGCCGGTGACGATGCCGGGCAGGGCGATCGGCAGGATCAGCAGGAAGGAGACCGACTGCCGGCCGAAGAACCGGTACCGGGTCGCGGCGAAGGCCGCCATGGTGCCCAGGACCAGCGCCACCCCGGTGGCTCCGAGCCCGGCCTTCAGCGACGTGGCCAGCGCCTCGCGCAGCCCGGTCTCCTGCCAGGCGGCCGTCCACCAGCGGGTGCTGAAGCCGGACGGCGGCCAGGCGAAGGAGCGCGAGGCGTTGAAGGAGTTCACCAGGACCAGCAGCAGCGGGGCGTAGATGACGGCGAACCCCAGGGCCGTCGCCGTCCGGAGCAGGATCCGGGCACCGCGGGAGAGTTGCATCAGGGCGTCGGCCTCACAGACTGTCCAGCGCGCCGGTGCGGCGCACGGCGAGCAGGTAGCCCACGATCAGCAGCACCGGGACGCAGGACAGCGCGGCCGCCAGGGGCAGGTTCAGCGTCACGTTGGACGCGATGACGTTGCCGAGCATGGACGTGGTGCCGCCGACGATCTGCACCGTCAGGTAGTCGCCCAGGCTCAGCGAGAAGGTGAAGACCGACCCGGCGATGAGCGCCGGCCTGGCCAGCGGCAGCACCACCGTGCGCAGGGTCCGCCAGGGGCCGGCGCCGAGGTCCGCCGCCGCGGCGAGCAGGCTGTCGGGCAGCTGCCCGAACGCGGTGCACAGCGGCAGCACCATGTAGGGCAGCCACAGGTACGCGAGCACCATGACCACCGCCGGCACGCCGAAACCGGGGGAGTGCCCGCCGAAGGGGGCGGCGACCCAGTCCAGGACACCGCCGTGGCTGAGCATCACCCACCAGGCGTAGGCCTTGACCAGGTAGCCGGCCCACAGCGGCGTCAGCACTGCCACCAGCAGCAGGCGCCGGCTCCCGGGCCGAGCGACGCGGGCGATGAAGAAGGCCATCGGGAGGGCGACCACCGCGTCGATCACCGTCACCGACACCGCGATGCCCAGCGTGCGCACGGCGACCGTCCGGTACTGCGGATCGGTCAGCAGCGACCGGAAGTTGTCGAGGGTCCAGCGCTGCTCGACGGCGGAGGTGAACGCGTTGGTGGTCCAGAACGCGGACAGCAGGAGGATCGCCAGCGAGCCGAGGTATGCCAGCACCAGCCAGGTCATCGGCGCCGCCAGCAGCGCCGCGAGCCGCAGACCGGGGCGCCGGTCCAGCAGCCCGGCCAGCCGGCGCATCGGGGTGCGTGTCGGGGTGCGCGCGGGGGTGTGCGCCGGGGTGCGTGCCGTGGCGGGGGCGCTCAAGAGCTCTTGATCCCGTTCCAGGCGGTGACCCACTGGGCGTACGCGGTGCAGTCGTCGCGGCCGCTGCCGTCGGCGCACTGCGCGGTGGGCGTGGTCCAGTAGTAGACGTCCTTCCACCAGTTCTCGTCGGTGGCGTGGTAGTCGGCGCAGAAGCCCGGGTTGTCGGTGATCTGCGCGCAGGCCTTGGAGTTGGCCGGGGCCTCGCCGAAGTACTCGGCGACCTGCGCGTTGGCCGACGGCGAGACGATGTAATCCATCCACGCGTAGGCGCAGTTGGGGTGCTGGGCGTGCGCCGAGACCATCCAGGTGTCGGACCAGCCGGTGGAACCCTCGACGGGCAGGACCGCCTGCGTCCGCACCCTGCCGTCGGCGGCGACCGCCTGCTGGATCACCTCCCAGGTGGTGCCGATCAGGGCGTCGCCGGAGTCGAACGCCGCCTGCTCCTTGGTGTAGTCGCTCCAGTAGGAGCCGACCTGCTTCTTCTGGACCTTGAGCAGCGCCACCGCGGCGTCCAGTTGGGAGGAGGTCAGGGCGTAGGGGTTCCTGATGCCGAGCTCGGGCCTGGTCCTCATCAGGTACAGCGCGGCATCCGCGATGTAGATCGGACTGTCGTACGCGGTGAGGTGCCCGGCGTAGGGCGAGTCCGGGGTGAAGACCGCGCCCCAGGAGGTCGGCGCGGGGGTCACCTTGTCGGTGTTGTACATCAGCAGGTTGGCGCCGCGCCCGTGCGGGATCCCGTACGGCACGTCCTTGACCGAGTTCCACGGGCGGTTCTTCAACCCGGGGTAGACATCGGCGTAGTTGGGGACGAGCGCGGTGTTGACCGGCGCGACGTCGCCGCCCGCGATCAGGCGCAGCGTCGCGTCACCGGAAGCCGAGACGGTGTCGTACTGGCCGGTCTTCATCAGCGCGACCATCTCGTCCGAGGTGCCCGCCACCTTGAGGTTCACCTTGCAGCCGGTCTGCCGGATGAACGGGGTGACCCAGTCGACGGCCTTGTTGTCCTGCCCGTACTCGACGTAGCCGGCCCAGGCGACGATGTTGACAGTGCCCTCGCCCGGGCCGAGGGACTTCTGCGCGGGGATGTCCGGTGCGGTGAACCCGGTGCCCGTGCCGCCGCCATCGGAGTTCGACGCGCACGCCACGGGAAGCAGCAGGGCGGCCGCGGCCGCCAGGGCGCTCAGGGGGCGGCGGTGCGGGGGGCGGCGGCGTAGGGTTCGGCGGCGTCGGGGGCGCGTGGTGCTCATGAACTCGATCGCTTTCGTCAAGGGTTGAGGGTCAGGAGTTGTCGATACGGACGGTGTGGTGTCGCCGCCAGGCCAGGAGGACGCTCGCCCCCCGGCGGCGGGAGGCGTCGGCACCAGAGTCGTCGAGACCGGAGCCGTCGAGACCGGAGCCGTCGAGGTTCTGCCGGACGGCCACCAGCCGCCCGCCCGCCGCCAGGTCGACCAGAAAGCGGGTCTGCGCGCCGGCGTAGACGACCTCGCCGATCGTCCCGGTGACGCCGTACTCGTCGGGCCCCGTCGGGTCATCCGGACGGGCGATGCGGATCTTCTCGGGACGCACCGAGTACGTCCCGGGCCGGCCGAAGACCTGCTCGGCGCAGGCGCCCCGGAGCAGGTTCGAGGTGCCGACGAAGCTCGCCACGAACGCGGTGGCCGGCCGCTCGTACACCTCGGCGGGAGTACCGACCTGCTCGATCCGGCCGGCGTTGAGGACCGCGATCCGGTCGCTCATCGTGAGCGCCTCGTCCTGGTCGTGGGTCACGAGGACGAAGGTGATCCCGGCCTCGCGCTGGATCTGCTGGAGTTCGAGCTGCATCTCCAGCCGGAGCTTCAGGTCGAGGGCGCCGAGCGGCTCGTCGAGCAGCAGCACGGACGGGCGGTTGACCAGCGCGCGGGCCAGCGCGACCCGCTGGCGCTGCCCGCCGGACAGTTCGGCCGGGCGCCGATCACCGAAGGAGGGCAACTGCACGCTCGCCAGCGCCTCGGCCACCCGTGCGGCCCGCTCCGCCCGCGGCACCCGCTTGACCTTCAGCCCGTACTCGACGTTCTGCCACACCGACAGATGCGGAAAGAGGGCGTAATCCTGGAACACCGTGTTGACGTCGCGGTCGAACGCGGGCAAGCCGGTGACGTCGACCCCGCCCAGCAGCACCCGGCCGGCGCTCGGCGCCTCGAAGCCCGCGATCATGCGCAGCACCGTGGTCTTGCCCGACCCGGACGGCCCGAGCATCGAGAAGAACTCGCCCGGCCTGACCTCCAGATCGATCCCGTCCACGGCGCTGACCACGCCGAATGCCTTGCTGACCCCGGACAACGCGACCGCACCGGGCACGAGCGGACGGCCGGCCGAGCAGCCCGACGCGCGCTCCGGCGGGTTGGGGGAGGGGCTGGCGGACGGACTGGGAACTGGGCTGGACGTCATCCGCACCTCGGTCTCGCGGCTTCTGCTGTCGGATCCGCGGGGCTGCCGAATCCTCTGAATCTTCGACTGAAGCAGAAAAGCCACCGGCCCGGGCGATGGCGGCCCACCGGCCTCGGGGGCCGTCAGCGCGATGACGGGGGCATGGCGGTGACATGGCGGCGCTTGTCAGCCCGATGACGGCGAGGTCCGGCACCTTCGAGAGGTCCGGCCTTGCCTCTCCTCGCCCGAATTCAGGTCCACGTCCACGTCCATGCCCACGTCCATATTCACGTCCAAGGAGCGCACATGACGATCACCATCCGACCGGGAAGCACCGTGATGTTCACCGGCGACTCGATCACCGACTGCCAACGGCAGCAGAGCGAAGACGGCCTCGGGTACGGCTACCCGCTGCGCATCGCGGGCGAGTGGGGCTTCCGGCACCCGGACCGGCTCGTGACCTGGCTGAACACCGGGAACGCGGGCGACAAGGTGATGAACCTCGAAGCCCGCTGGCAGACCGACGTGCTCGACGCCCGCCCGGACGTGGTGTCGATCCTCGTCGGAGTCAACGACATGGGCTGGCACACGCTGGACCCGGAGGGGCGTGTGATCCCCGCGGAGGAGTTCGAAGCGGGCTACGACCGCCTGCTCGCGCCCCTCGCCGAGACGGGCACGCAGCTGATCCTCATCGAGCCGTTCCTCCTGCCGATCCACGGCGTCATCGAGGCCGGCGCCGCCCTCATCGGAGAGCATCAGCGGCAGCAATGGCGCACCGACCTGGACCCCAAGATCCAGGCCGTGCGCAAGCTCGCCCGCACCTACGGCGCGCACCTGCTCGCCGCCGACGGCACGTTCGCCGAACTCGCCGCCACGGCCGGCCCGGAACACTGGTCCGCGGACGGCGTCCACCCGACGCCCGCCGGCCACGCCGCACTCGCGGCAGCCTGGCTGCGCCTGGTCGCCTGACCGGGCCCGCGTCCACCCGAGACCCGGCGATCGGGTGGACGGACGCTTCGGGGAGCGCCAATGATCCTTTCGCATCCTGTAGTTGGAGGTCACCGGGCTGGTGTGCCTGGTCGGCTACGGCTGCTGATGACCATGGCTCGTAATCGACTGGTTGTTCCAGGACTGCGGAAGGCAAGATCGACTACGCCTGATCGGAGCACACCAGAAGGAGACCGCCCATGTCTGACGACCAGCCCGACGAGACCACCACCGGCGAGACCCCCGCCCAGCCTGTCGTCGCCAAGCCCGTCGCCAAGCCCGTCGCGAAGCCCGCCGCCAAGCAGGTCGGTCAGCAGACTCTAGGGAACAAGACCATCCAGGGACAGATCATCACCCACACGATCGTCAAACCGCTGAGGGCCGAGTGACCTCTTCGGCGTTGGGTGAGGCGAGGCCCGAACGGCGGACCGTGGACCCGAAGTAGCCAGGTCCGCGTCCCCGTCCGGCCTCGGGAGAACCATGTCTCGGGCGGCCGCCGGCAGCCCCTGGTGGTCACTGGCGGCGCTCAGCCGCCGAAGGCCTCCACCACGGGTCGCCGCAGGTCGTAGGTGGCCCAGCCCGGGTCCCCGGTGCCGGCGAACGCGACCCAGGCACCGTGGACCAGGGCTGCGAGTCCCGCCGGGGCGGGGTCGGGCCCGAGTAGCCCGGTGTCCCCGTGCAGCCACGGTTCGTCGGCGACGTCGAACACGAAGGGCAGTTCGACGGTGTGGGCGGCGCCGAGCCGCCCGCCCAGGGCCGTCGAGCGGTACCCGAACGAGTAGCGGTGTGTACGGCCGCCCGAGATCCGCGCGTGGGCCTGCGCCAGACGCGCCGTACCGGCCTCGAACAGGGCCTGCCCGAGCACGGCGGAGCGCAGCTCGCCCGGTGTCGCACCCGGCCGGGCCGCGCGGTGCGCGGCGAGGGCGGCCTCCGGATCCGGGTGCACCCGGGCGGCGACGGCGAGCACGTCGGCGTCCGTGGTGGACTCCAGACCGCCCTGCGGGACGACGTAGAGGTGCCCCTCCTCGGTGGTGGTGCCGATGAGCAGATCGACGTCGGCGGCCGGGCCGTCGGCGAGGGCGTCGGCGGGCTGCGCCGGCAGGACCAGGCTGAACGGGCTGAGCCCGGCCAGCGGGTCCGAAGCGGTGCCGGTCCGCAGATCCAGGCCGGACAGCGCGGGCAGGACCGCCACGAAACGCTCGTCCGGGACCAGGGCGAACGCCTCCACGGTCGGCTCGACGCCCAGCGCGGCCGCCACCGCGGCGGTGACCCGCTGCGCCTGCTCCGGCGTGAACGCGCCGCAGCCGTTGCCGCTCTGGACGATCGCCCGCCGGAACAGACCGGCGGCCGCCGGAGTCGCGAGCAGCGCGCCGACGAGCGTGGCGCCCGCGGACTGGCCGAAGACCGTGACGTTCCCCGGGTCGCCACCGAAGGCCGCCACCGAGCCCCGCACCCACCTGAGCGCGGCGAGCACGTCGAGCAGCCCGCGGTTGGCCGGAGCACCCGCCAGCTCCAGGAACCCCGGCACGCCGAGGCGGTAGTTCACCGTCACCAGGACGACGCCGTCGCGGGCGAACGCGCCGCCGCCGTAGAGCGCCGCGCGGTTCGAACCGGTGACGAACCCGCCGCCGTGCACGAAGACCATGACGGGGTGCCTGCCCCCGTCGGCGGCCGGCGTGTGGACGTCGACGGTCAGGTACTCCTCGCCGGGCACCCAGCCCGGCCCGAAGTAGGGGCTCATGTCGAGCCGGCCGAAGTCCCGGGCCGGCTGGGGAGCGGTCGGCGAGGGCCTGCTGCCGTCACGGACACCCGACCAGCCCGGGTGCGGCGCGGGCGCGGCGAACCGGCCGGCACCGACCGGCGTCGCCGCGTACGGGAGAGCGCGGAAGCGCTCGCCGGACTCGTCACGGACGCCGCGCACGGCGCCCGCCGGGGTTTCGACGACCGGATCTGCCTGTCGGGGCACAGGATGACTTCCTCTCTGGAAGGGAACGAAGGGGACATCGCTTGAGGGATCTCCGGACGGGACGTCAGGAGATCAGGACGTCAGGAGATCCGGGAGAAACCCGCCCACTCCTTGATCGCGAACTTCGACCCGCTGCGCGCGACCTCCATCGCCCCCCTGCCGCCGAAGTGCGCAGGGAGGACGAGCGCGTTGTTCTCGGCGGCGCGGCCGAGCAGCCTGCGCCGGGTCGCGCGGGACTCCGCGGGGTCCTCGCAGAAACAGGAATTGGTCTCCGGCTCCGCGATCTGCAACGCGGTGTGCACCAGATCCCCGACGAACAGGGCCTGGTCGCCGCCGGACTCCAGGGTGAGCACGGACGAGCCGGGAGTGTGCCCGGGAGCGAGTTCGAGACGCAGATTCCCGTCGATCCGGTACGTCCCCTCCCACAGGTGTGTCAGCCCCGCCGCGTGGACCGGCGCGACGCTGTCCTCGAACACGTTCTGGTTCCCCCGGCCCAACACGCTCCTGTGTTCGTTGGCCGGGTCCCAGAACTCGAAGTCCCGCCGGGGCATCAGATACGTGGCGTTCGGGAAGGTCGGCACCCAGTCCCGGCCGTCCAGGCGGGTGTTCCAGCCCACGTGATCGATGTGCAGATGGGTGTTGACCACGACGTCGACGTCCTCGGGCCGCACCCCGGCAGCGGCGAGATTGTCGAGGTAGCCCGTGTCCAGGCGGCTCCACACCGGCGCGTAAGGACGGTCCTTGTGGTTGCCCACGCCGGTGTCCACGAGGATCATGCGCCCCTCACTGCGCAGCAGCCAGGACTGGATCGCCGTACGGCACTCGTCCGTCTCCGGGTCCCAGAAATCGGGCACCAGCCAGTCGCGGTGCTCGTCCCACGAACCGTCGGGGCTGCCCGGGAAGAACTGGCCCGGCGCCAGCCCGGCCGAGCCGTAGAACTCCTTGACGCGGGTGACGGTGACGTCGCCCAGGGTGATCTGGTCGGGGTCCTGATCCATGTTCTGATCCATGCTCTGGTTGATGTTCTGATCCATGCGGTCCGTCCTGGGGTCCGGGATACGCGGCCGAATTGGTGGCCGAATGAGACCGATCCTGGACATCCGGACGGGCACCAACCACTCCCGGCTTGTCCTACCCCTCGCAGGGTGTGGCAGGGACCGGGCCGCCCACCGAATACTGGGGTGATGAACGGACCAGGCCCACTCGGCGCCTTCCTCCAAGCCCGACGGGCGCAGCTGCGGCCCGAGGACGTCGGCCTGCGCGACCTCGGGCCCCGCAGACGGGTGGCCGGGCTCCGGCGCGAAGAACTGGCCCAACTCGCGGGCGTCAGCGTCTCCTACTACACCCGGCTCGAACAGGGCCTGTCCCGCGGGGCCTCCGCCGAGGTACTCGACGCCATCGCCGGCGCCCTCCTGCTCGACACCCACGAGCGCGCCCACCTCGACCGGCTCGCCGACACCGCCCGCCACACACCCCGGCCACGCCGCCCACGGCCCGAGAAACTCGCCGACGAAACCCGGGACCTCCTCCGCGCCGTCGACGGCGTCCCCGCGATCGTGCTCGGCCGCCGCACCGACGTCCTGGCCTGGAACACCCTCGGACACGCCCTGCTGGCCGGCCACCTCGACCTCCTCAGCCCGGACGACCCGGCCCGACGACCGAACATGAGCCGGATGCTCTTCCTCGACCTGCACTGCCGAGACCTGTACGCGGACTGGAAACGCAAGGCACGCGCGGTGGTCGGCAACCTGCGCATCGCCGTCGGCAGACATCCGGAGGACGCGCTGCTCGCGGGTCTGATCGGCGAACTGACCATGAAAAGCCCGGAGTTCGTCACCCTGTGGGCAGACCACCGCGTAGTGCCGTGCGACGCCTCGTCCTACGCCCTGCACCACCCCGTCGTCGGCACGGTCACGGTGACCCAGCAGACCCTGTCCATCGCCCGCTCACCGGACCAGGCACTCATCGTCTGCACCACCCCCGCCAACTCCCCCTCCGAACAGGCCCTCACCCTCCTCCGCCACGCGGCCGCCGGCCGGGCACCGTACGCGTGCGGCGTGGGCGCTCCCCAGGCTTAGGCAGGGATAGCGTTGCGGCCCCTGGGCCCGCTGGAACGGCGCCGCCCCGGCCTCCGCTGCGCGGGGCGTGGTGGGGCTCGCGGTCTTCCCCGAACCGCCCGCGATCCTCCGAGCAGCCAGCACCGGCACGGCCAGGCGGACGCAGGTCACAAGCGCCCGCGCAAGGCCAAGAGCACCAAGCGGACCTCGAAGGCGCGCAACGGCCTGAAGCCCTCCCACGACCGGCGGCAGGAACTCACCACCCACCGCCCTCGGCGACAGCAAGGGACATCACCGGGAGGTCGACGCCCCCACACGGACGCCGACCGTGAACAGAGTGGAACAACCCCCGCGAGCGCGGGGCCGATTGCCTACCCTGGTCCTGCATGAGCGCTCCGCAGGAGCCACCCCCGCGAGCACGGGGCCGACCTCAGCGCTGCGCCCGGTGGTGCGCTTGCCCGAGAGCAACCCCCACGGGCGCGGGGCCGATGCCCGGCCCCCGAGGTTCGGGGAATCCCTCTCGGAGCAACCCCCGCGAGCGCGGGGCCGATAGGTGGTAGCTCTTGAGCGCTGACGTGACGGCGGAGCAACCCCCGCGAGCGCGGGGCCGATTGGCGGAATGTTCTTCTGCTGGGGCCGTTGCTGGAGCAACCCCCGCGAGCGCGGGGCCGATTCTCAACGTGATTCAACATCTGGCTACACACGGGGAGCAACCCCCGCGAGCGCGGGGCCTGATTGATTCAGTTCGATCGGTAGAGGTGCCGTCGAACAGCCGATGCGTCGCTGCCATCTCCCCTTGCCCCAGGGCTGGTTGTCAGTGTCGTTGCCTACGCTCTCGAAGCGTACTCGCACGTGGAGGTCAAGACGATGGCTGAGGATTGTTGGCAAGGGAAGATGATGCGAAAACAGAACCGCGACAGCCGACCGGCTCGCGGTAGCCCCCTCGGGGAGCCAAGCGGAATGGCCCTGCGACGGCCTCCCGGAGGCCGCCGGGCAGGGCCCCGGCGCCTCCGAGGGGCGAGGTCAGTGGTCGATCGAGTCGATCAGCTCGCGGGCGCCGTCGCGGATCAAGGTGGCGGCGACCCCCACGCCGAGCGCTTCCGGGCTGAGCTGGCCGGCCGATTGGCGGGCTTCCAGCACGGTGGCGCCGTCCGGGGAGAAGACCATCGCGCGAAGGCCCAGGTGCCCGTCCTCGAAGGCGCGGGCGAACCCGGCGATCGGGCTGTTGCAGTGCCCGCGCAGGGCGTTGAGCAGGGCCCGCTCGGCGGTGATCTCCCGCGTCGTGGCGCGGTCGCCGAGTGGGGTGAGGAGGTCGATCAGGTCGGCGTCATCCTCGCGGCACTGCAAGCCGAGCACGGCTGCCCCCAGTGGCGGGCACATCTGCTCGACGGTCAGGACCTGGCTGATCCGGTGTTGTTCACCGATGCGCTCCAGCCCGGAGGCGGCCAGCACCAGAGCATCGACCTCCCCGGCTTCCAGGACCGCCAGCCGCAGGTTCGCCGTCCCCCTGATCGGCACCAGGTCCAGGTGGGGGTGGCTGCGGGTGAGCTGGGCGACACGCCGCACCGCCGAGGTGGCGACCCGGGTGCCGGGCGGCAGCTGGTCGAGGGTGAGGCCGCCCGGGTGGATCAGGGCGTCACGAATGTTCGCCCGCTCGGGGTGGGCCGCGAAGACGGTGCCCGGGGTGACCAGCGGGTCGCCTGCCACGTCCTTCGTACAGTGCACCGCGAGGTCGCACACCCCGCTCAGCAGGGCTTCCTCGATGTCGCCGGTGAAGGCGCCCTTGTCGTGCAGTTCGGCCTGTTCGCCGGGCTCGCGGTCGCCGGCCGCGACGAAACGCCACCAGCTTGGTGGTCACGTCGGGGTGGAGTGCGGCCAGGTCGGCCCGGACGCTTGCAACCTGGGCTAGCGACATGGCCGAGGCGCGGGCGCCGATGCGGATCGTGCGGCGGGTGGACGGCATTCGATCTCTCCAATCACAACTCCGACAAACCGTCGGAAAAGGTAGGCCCGTGTTCGAGTAGCATGCGGTCAACATCTCTTCAGGTGCCGGGAGTTCGGGAATGCGGACGCTGATTGTCGGATCGCGGGCCAGTCACCTCGCGCGAGCGCAGGTCAGGGAGTTCCTGGCGCCGTTGCGGGACCGCTTCCCCGACGTTGAGTTCCGGCACCAGGTGATCCTTGAAGGCGGTGACCGGGACCGGAAGACGGCCCTGTCGCAGGTGTCGGCCCACTCGGGCGGCTCCGCGTTCTCCACCGAGCAGGAAGCCGCGCTGGTGCGGGGCGAGGTGGACGTGATCGTCCACTCGTTGAAAGACCTGCCGACCAGCAACCCGCCCAGCCTGGTGCTGCTGCCCCCGCCCGGCCGCGAGGACGTGCGGGATGCGTTGTGCGGCTCGACGCTGGCCGACCTGCCGCAGGGTGGCCGGGTCGGCACGTCGGCGGCCCGCCGGATCGCCCAGCTGCTGCACGTCCGCCCGGACCTGGTCTTCGTGCCGATCCGCGGAAACGTGCCGCCCCGGCTGAACAAGCTCAAGACGATGAACCTCGACGGCGTCGTTCTGGCGGCGGCCGGGCTGGTGCGACTCGGCTTGGACGGCGCGATCGGCGAGTTGCTGCCGCTTGGCCAGTTCCCCCCGAGCCCTGGTCAGGGGGCGCTCGGGATCCAGATCCGCGAGGACAACGAGCTGGCCCGCGAAATTCTGGCCGACACCGGCGACCTGGTAGTGGACGCGGAGGTTCGGGCCGAGCGGGCAATGCTCGGCGAACTGCACGGCGGGTGCTCGGTTCCGGTCGGCGCCTACGCGAAGGCCGTCGGCGACACGCTGTCGCTGCACGCGCAGGTCACCTCCCTGGACGGGACGAACCAGGTCGAGGCCAGCTTCTCCGGCCCCGTCTCGGAGCCGGAGAAGCTGGGCATCCAGGTGGCCGGCCTTCTCCTGGACCAGGGCGCCGAGGCGATCCTGTCAGAGATCCGCCCGGCCGCTTAGCCGGCCAGCAGCCGCGCGAGGTCAGCAGCGGCATAGGTGATGATCCGCTCGGCACCCGAGCGCTTGAGCATCATGAACAGCTCCAGCAGCGGGCGGAAGTCCCGCCGCCCGGTGCCCGGATCGAGGGGGGCGAGCCGGGTGTACTCGCCGGAGACGGAGAACGGCATCAGCGGCGCCGCGGTCTTCTGCTTGAGGGTGGTGAGCACATCCACCGAGAGCATCCCTGGTTCCAGCAGCAGCATGTCGGCCCACTCGCCGACGAAAGCCAGACCGGTGTCCACCGCGGTTTCCGGCTGGCGCGGGCAGATCTGGAACGGTCGGTGGGCACCGGAGGCCGGGGTGGCCCGCATGGTGGCCCGGTAGCCCTCGTAGAGGGCGGAGTCGAAGATCAGATGGGGCATGGTCGCCACGTCGCGGTGGCCGTTCTCGTTCAGGGCTTGGCGCACGCAGGAGGTGGTGCCCCGGACCATCGCGGCCGGTCCCACGATGTCGGCGCCGGCCTCGGCCTGGATGACGGCCTGGGCGGCGATCATCGCTGCTGTGCGGTCCAGGTCGATCCGGCCAGCGCTGGTCAGGTGGCATTCGCCGGTGTCGGTGTGGCCGCACAGGCAGTTCTCGGTCATCACCGCGATGCCCGGCTCGGCGTCCTTTGCGGCGTGGATGGCCCGCACCATCAGGCTGTCGGGTGCGACGGCGCCGGACGCCTCGGCGTCGCGATGCAGGCTGTTGGCGAACACCTTCACCGAGCGGACGCCCAGGGAGGCCAGGTCACGCACCGTCTGCGGGATCTCGGCGACCGTGACGGTCGGCATCGGCCGGTCGGCGTCCTCGCTGTCCTCGCGGACCAGTAGGACCATCGACAGGTCGGCCGCCGTGAGCGAGGGGCCCTCCAGGAAGCTGCGGACGGCCGCCCGGCCGTGCAACCGGGCGGGGTCCGTGATCGCTGTGCTGTGCTGGGTGGTGGTCATGTCGTCCTCTCGATCATGGCTGTGGGCAAGGGCGTCAGCGGGTGCTGGTGCCGGTGCCGGTGCCGGTGGCGGCCAGGGCGGGCGGGTGTATCGGCGGGCGGCGGTGGCCCGACAGGCGGCGGGCCACTGCGCGGGCCGCCCTGCGGGGGTGGACGAGGAGCTGGCGGCGGGTGAGCGGCTGCTCGGGCAGGGCCACCTCGGCCCAGACCTTCTTGCCCCGTACGGTGTGCTCGGCCCCGTGGGCAAGGGCCAGGCGCTCGACCAGGAAGATGCCCCGGCCGGCCTCCGCGTCCGGGCCCGAGACCTGGTGGCGGGGCAGGGCCCGCGAGCCGTCGTAGACCTCGATGATCAGGCGGCGCAGGTCGAGGTTGGCGTGCACCCCGACGGTGAGCATCGCTCCGCTGGTGTGCCGCACCGCGTTGGTGACGAGTTCCGAGATCACGGTGTCCAGGGCCAGGCGGCTGTCGTTGTCCGTGCGGACCCCCCACTGTTTGATCAGCCGGCCGAGCCGCTGGCGGCTCATGGGGACGGAGACGGGATCGCGGACCAGGAAGAAGCTGCTGTTGCACACGCGCATGTCGAAGGAACCCTTCGGGGCGTCAGGCCGGAGCTGGGGGCTTGGGGGTGCCGTGCGGAGGGAAGGGCCTGATCTCGCCCGATCTCTACCCGGCCGGTACACAGTCAACTACAGCCCGTAGTGGTGCCGGTGGTGCCAGCAGGGGGTGCATTTCTCGCACGGGGGGCCGCTTTGGGGGGCCAGGATTGGGCACCAGTCAGTCAACGGCTTGGGGGACGGGCATGATGGCACCAGACGGCATCGGCGCCGTGCTGAGGCGGATCCGGGAGACCGCCGAACTCACCCGCGACGAGCAGGCCCTGCTCTTAGAGGGTGTTCTGCGAGTGTCGGTGGGTCTAGTCGTACTTGAAGGCAGGTTGTCCGGTTTTGGGACTTCACGATCGGCCGGAAATGCGGTGCGCTGGTGGGCGTGGGTGGACGCGCTCCGTACCCGAGTGACCTGTCGGATGAGGCCTGGGAGCTGATCGGGCCGGTCATCGTCTCCTGGAAGGGCCGGCACACCTCGGTCAGCGGCCACCAGGGCGGCTACGACATGCGGGAGATCGTGAACGCGATCTTTTACCAGGCTCGCACCGGCTGCCAGTGGCGCTACCTGCCGCATGACCTGCCGCCGAAGAGCGCGGTGTTCTACTACTTCGCCCTGTGGCGAGACGATGGCACCGTCGAGACCGTCCACGACCTGATGCGCTGGCAGGTCCGCGAGATGCGCAGACGTCACGAGG
>NZ_JBHWIJ010000040.1:0-18947 GCF_042732255.1 Kitasatospora sp. NPDC059803
GGCCCGGATCGCCGCGTCCGCGGCGCGGCCGGCGGCGTTGGAGGCCTGTCCGGCGGAGCCCTGGGCGGCCTTGGTCTCGTTGGCGGCCCGTTCGGAGGCCTCCTTTGCCAGCTTGGTGGCGTCCAGCGCCTTGCCCGCCGCGTCCTGGGCGGTCTGGGCCTGCTGCCCGGCCTGGTCGGAGGCGTTCTTCGTCAGGTCGGCGAGCTGGGAGACCGTCAGGGTCTCCTGGTCGTGGGCGGCGGCCGTCTGGTAGCCGTACTGGAGGAACAGCTGGACGTCGTCCATCGAGCCGTCCAGCGCGGCGCCGGCGGCCTTCTTCACCTCCGAACCGCCGGAGGCCATCAGCTGGGAGAGGTGGACGCGGTCGTCGTCGTCGCGGGCCTTGAACTGACCCTCGTTGAGGAACCGGTTGACGTCGGCGATGGTGCCGTCCAGCGCCTTGCCGGCGGCGTCCTTCACCCCGGGGCCGCCGGTGGCCATGATCTGCGACAGCCGGACCCGCTGGTCGTCATCGAAGTTCTTCTGGGCGCCCTCGTCGAGGAAGGCTTTCAGATCGGCCGCCGAGCCCTTGAGCGCGGCCGTTCCCGCTTCGCGCAGTCCGGGGCCGGACTTCGCGATGAGCGTTTCGATCTGCGCCCGCATGTCCTGGTCGGCCGCTGCGGCCTGACCGGTCGCCAGGAACGCCTTCAGGTCGTCGGCGGAGCCGGTCAGCGCGGTCTCGGCGGCGTGGCGCACGACGGGCCCGCCGGCCTGCCAAGCGGCTACCGCCGCGACCCGGTCCGCGTTCGGCCCGGTCGCCGGCGGTATGTCCGCCGCCGCAGCGGGGACGGTGAGCAGGCCTGTCAGCAGGCCTCCGACCACGAGCCCGGCCGCGAGGCGCGACCTTGTGGCCCGTGGGGTCAATGACACCCTCATCGGAATTCGCAATCCCATTCTGTTGTCGGGCACCGAAGTGCCGTACGACCGCCGACGATCCGCCGACAGCTCTGAAAATCACTCACGACCACACGCCGAGGCACGGCGCGCACACGACACGACCCGCCGCCCCGCAGAGGCAGACAGGGCGGTGGGTCGTGTCGTGTGCGGTGTGTCCCGCGCCCGGCGGTCCCGCCGGAACAGCGCGGCGTGACCGGGACGGAGGGCGGAGTCAGCTGGTGCTGGTGGCGGTGATCGCCGTGACGCCGACCGCTCCGCCGGGGACGTCGCCCCAGGTGGTCCAGCGGCCGACGTTGTAGTCGGCGTCGATGCCGTAGACCTTGTCGTCCTCGTTGACCGCGTAGACGTGGACGACGTCGTTGGAGGTGGTGCTGGTGATGGCCTTCAGACGGTTGTCACTGATCTTGGTCCACTGGGGGTCCCAGAAGCCGGTGTCGTAGTGCCCGCTGGTGCTGTAGAACGCATCGGCGCCGGCGATCGCGAGGTCGATGGTGTGGCCGTGGGTGCTGGCGCTGATGGCCTTCACATTGGGCAGGCTGCCGGGCAGGTCGACCCAGTCGGTCCAGTGGCCGGCGGTGTAGTCGGCGGAGCGTGTGTAGACCTTGTCGTCCTCGTTGATGGCGAAGATGTAGGTGGTGTTGTCGTAGAAGGCGCTGGTGACGGCCTTGAGGTGGTTGTCGCCGATCTTGTCCCACTGCGGCCGCCAGGTGCCGGCGTTGTAGTCGCCGGTGGTGGCGTAGAGCGAGCCGTCGCCGCCGACGATCACGAGGTCGACGAGGTTGCCGCGGGCGGTGGCCGAGATGTCCTTGACATCGGCGGCACCGCCGGGGACCTCGCTCCACTTGCCCCAGCTGCCGCCGACCTTGCCGTCCCGGCCGTAGACGTGACCGTCGCCCGCGACCGCGTAGACGTGGACAGTGTCCCCGATCGCCACGCTGTCGACCTTGAGGAGCTGGCTGTTGCCCATCGGGGTCCAGGTACGGGTCCAACGGCCGACGTTGTAGTCGGCGATCGACTCCGACAGCGTGTTGTCGGAACCGATGATCTGCACGTGCGTACCGGCCTGCACGTCCGCGGTACGGAACCGCAGCTCCTTCACCCACCCACCGACGTCGTCGACGCGGGTGGAGGTGGCTCCGGTGCGGGTCTCGGTGGCGGGGGTGCCCAGGCAGCCGCCCTGCCAGGAGAGGGAGGCGACGGCGGCGATCTCCGCCGTGCCGTTCGCCTCGCGCAGCAGCGGCGCTCCGGCGTCGCCCTGGCAGACCGGCGCCTGGCCGGCGGCCGGGGTCGTTTCGGCGGTGGTGGTGGCCACGGCGCCGACGGTGTGGGTGGTGGTGTGGACCTTGAAGGGCGCCCACTCGGTGGCGGTGCGGCCGTAGCCGGGCACGCGCAGGCTCTCCCCGGCCGCCGGGGCACCGGTGGCCAGGGCCGCCGGGGTGACGCCGTCGATCGGGCTGGCCAGGCGGGCCATCACCAGGTCACGGTCGCCGCGTGCCACGAGTTCGGCGATGCCGACGCTCTGGCCGCCGATGGTGGCCGTGCTCGCGGTCTTGGGGGCACCCTCGGCGGGGCTGTCGCCGAAGCAGCTGGCCGCGGTGAGCACCCAGTTGCGGTCGACCAGGGTCGCCGTGCAGGAACGCGCGTCGGCACGACCGGACTGCCCGAACGTCACCGTGCCGACGGCAGGGAAGTCGCCGGAGGCGGTGGGCGCGGCCGGTCCGTCGACCGAGGTGAGCTCCAGCAGGGTGGTGGCTTCCCCGACGCTCTCGCCGACCGGCGTCCAGACGTTCTTGGGGACGTCGAAGCTGGTGACGTTGCCTGCGGTGTTCAGCGTGGCCTTGACACTGTGGTCGTCGCCCCGGATGTCGTAGACCTTCGGGATCTCCACCGCCAGGTAGCCGGTCGGCCCGATGATCCGGAAGCAGACCTCGCTCGGGTTGGCCGCTCGGCTGAGCACGTGCACCAGACCGGGACCCGACGCGCAGTCGGCGAGGACGATGTGCCCGTCACCGGACTTCAGGGTGATGTTCCGGTCGGTGTAGACCTTCGCCGCGTCCGGGTAGGCGAAGCCCTCCACGGTGCTCGGCGGGGCGGCATCGGCGGCTGTCGCGGGTATCGGGGCGGCCAGCACGGGTATTGCCAGGGCCGCGCCAAGAGGCCAGGCCAGTCTGCGAACGGTACGCACAGGTGCTCCAGAAAGATAGGTGCGCCCGGGAGCGACCAGCACCCCCGAGCTGGCAAAGAAGAGATCAAGTTGACGCTATCGGCCGGAAAACCGGCACGTCAAAGCATTTGCCGGCACCTGGTTAGCCGCTGACCTGCAGTCAATCACCGTACGGGAAAACATGACTGAACGACCCAGAATCTGACATTCTGAATATGGACATTAAGGATGAATGAGAAGATGAGAGGGGCGACACCTGACCATTACGGTTCGATGACGTTTCCTCCTCAACGGTCATGGCAGACCCCTCCAGCTGCCGCCCCGACGAATTTCCGGTCAGGTCAAGAGCCGTGGAGCGCAGACGACTTGGCAACTGCCGGCGATACCGATCGACGCGGACGTGCCGGACTGGGCCCATCCGCAACCACATCCGCATCCGCCGTACGGCCGATCCGGCCCGCCACCACACCGCCGACGGCTGCAGTGTCCTGGTGTTCTGTGGCAGCAAGCGCTCCGTGCGCACCACCACCCTCGCCCTGGCCCACTGCCGCGGCGTCGACACCACTGGCGCGGACCCGGACGACAGCGACTTGGTGGAGCGTCTGTGGACCAAGGCCGGTGTCCGCCTCCACTGCCGTGACTGGCCCCACAAGCGTGACGCCGAACAGGCCTTCGGCAGCCGGCCGCGTCTGCGGGCTTTGACCGCCGTCCCCGTCCCGGACTCTTCCGGGACGGGGCCGACCGATTTCGTGGGTCCGCACCATCTGGTAGCACACTGTCCAGGCCGGGCGAGTTGGAACAAGTCAATTCCCTTCCTGTATGCGCCAGTACCCCATTAGTGGGGCGCCGGTCTACGGGAAGCGGGTCCTCACCAGAAGATCTGTGCCGGTGTGGCGAGGGGATGGGCACAGGTCCGGCGGCGCGGACTCGAAAGGCGGCTGGGCCTGGTCGCGGCTGCGGGCCTGCCCGCCTGGGGGCGGCCCGCTGACGGGACGACAGCGGCTGTGGGACGGTGGAGGCGTGGCGTGAGTGGTTCAGGTGGCTCGGCCCAGGACTCAACGCCATGTTGCCTCGCGAGGAGACGGCCGCGGTGGAGAGGTTGAACGGGCAGCGAGTCTCCGACTCGTAGAGGTCCAGGGTGGGGGCCGCCAGCATTGCTGACGAACCTTGGCGAACGGCATCACCTCAACCCGACTGGATTGGAAAACTCCCGAACCATGCCTCAGCTGCACCGCTTCGACAACGACAGCAAGATCGGCGACATCTCCAACGAACAGCTCCAGTTCCTCAACGACCACCTCGCGAATGACAGGGACACGGAGTTTTATGTCGACTACGACATCCTCAGATCCCTCGCCGCGTGCGGGGCCGACCCGATGCTCATCGGCATGCTGGAGAATTCCCTTGGTCACCAGTACTGGATGAAGTTCACCTGGAGCACCGACGGCACCCACCAGCCGTGGATCCAGGTGGTGCCTGCCCGGCCCGGCCGCAGGGGCGGCCGGGCCTGACGCGGGTCCGCGACCAGTCAGCGGCGCGTGCTTCGAGGTAGGCGGTCCAGTCGCTGGCTGCGCGGCGCCGCCACTTCTTGGTGGTGCCGACAAGAAGGCCGAGCAGCGGCGCGAGCTCACACCGCAGCCCGGACGGTAGCGGCAGGCTCACCCCGACCGGGCGCAGTCGGCCGTTGGCGTCGGGCCAGGCGAGGACGGTGGCCTGCCGACCGGGGTCGGCGGCCGCGGTGATGCAGGTGATCACGGCCTCGGTGGCGTGCCGGCGGCGCCACTTCGTCCAGCCGGAGTCGTACCGCGGAAGATTAACGCCCCCAACGGGCTCGGCGACGACGCTTTGTGCACAGTGGGTCACCGGCCATATAGCTGCCGCCGTGATCGGGCCGGTCGTTCCTTTTCCGGTGCGTGGTCGGCCGGTCCTGTGCGGGCCCGTGCGGGCCGTGGCGTCGGGTGGGGGTGGGGTGTCAGTCGAGGGTGAGGCGTTTGTTGAGGGCCTCGCCCGAGGGCAGGGGGTCGATGAAGTTGTGCAGGAACGTGAGCATCGCGTCGGTGTCCAGGTCCTGGCAGGCGGTGTCCATCGCGGTGTAGAGGGATTCCTCGATCCCGGCGACGGTGGTGGCCAGGCGTTCGCCTTCGGGGGTGAGGCTGAGCTGGAGGTAGCGGCGGTCCGCGCTGTCGGTGCGGCGTTCGACCAGTCCGGCCGCGACGACGCGTTCGACGAGCCGGCTGGGGTTGGTGCCGCTTTCGCACACCAGGAGTTGCCCGAGCCCGTTGAGGCTCAAGGTGCCGTGCTGCTGGAGCAGGCGCAGCACCTCGGCCTGCGACGGGGTGATGCCGTGCGGTTTGAGGGCCTGGATCAGCAGTCGGTTGCCTTCGCGCTGGGCCGCCAGGATCGCGAACCGCAGGTGTTCGGCCTTACGCATCGGCGTCCTGTCGGGTGGTCGGCAGGGTGGCGAGGAAGTCGTTGACCGCGGCGGCGCAGGTGACCGGGTGGGAGAAGCGGAACATGTGGCCGGTGCGCGGCAGCACGACCTCCCGGGCGTCGGGGATGCCCGCGAGCATGACCTTGGAGGCGTTCTCGCCGATCAGCACGTCGTGGGAGGGGGTCAGGATCAGGGTCGGGACCTGGACCCGGTCCAGCGCGTCGGTGTAGTCGGCGGTGAGGACGGCCCGCAGGCGGGCGCCGAAGGAGGCGGCGGGGGTGTTGGCGAGGAACAGTTCGCGGCTGCGCGCCTGGCTCCAGGGCGTCTGGCCCTCGCCGTCGTACGGGGAGGTGAGGCGGTGGGCGTGGGCGCGCAGCGTCAGCTGCCGGTAGAGCGGCCCGCGGGCCCTGCCGATCGCCTGCATCAGGGCCTTCCACGGCTTCGAGTCGACCGGGTTGGCCGCGAAGCCGCCGGACATGACGAGGGCGCGCAGGCCCGGCGGGCGGCGGGTCGCCAGTGCGAGGGCGATGTTCGCGCCGAAGGAGTCGCCGACCAGCACGTAGTCGTCCAGGTCCGCGATCGCGCTCTCGAGGTGGTCGGCGTAGCGCTCGATGTCGTCGACGCCCTCGGGTAGGCACAGCGTCCGTTTGGGCGCCTCGCCGTAGGGGGCCAGTTGTTCGGCGCTCCACGGGGCGCCGGAGAGGCAGGGGATGAAGACGAGGGTCGGATTCTTCTCTGAAGTGCTCATATCGGACACGTTACACGACACATGTGTCGTGACATATGTGATCCAGGTCATACTCCTGGCCTGTTCTCCCTGGACTCGCCCGGCCTCGGGCGCGGTGCGAGCCGCCTCAACGCGTAGAAGGCGGTCACCAGGCCGCGGGCCGCCTCGAAGGCATCGGTCCAGCGTCCTTCGGTGCCGTCGCCGTGATCGTCGCCACGGCCCCGGTTGGCTGCTCGCGCGGCACCATCCGCTCGATGGGGTCTCGGGCGTCCGGCACCGGGACCACCGCGCCCGACCCGCCGGCCGCATCGTCCGGTCGACCACCGGGGGGCAGGGGGTAGCCGGGAATGCTGTCGGAGGCGTTGAGTGCATTGGCTGCGGCCGGGGGCGCCGGGATCGTCCAGGCCGCCGGAACGGGCGTGTGGGCGGCCACCCGGGAACGGGTCGCCCGCCTGCTAGGCCGCGGTCGGACCGGGGACGAACGCCTCGCCCAGGCACGCTTCGACCGGACCAGTCAGGAACTGGAAGCCGCAGCCCCGCAGGAACGGGCAGCCCTTGCACAGGGACAGGAACACACCTGGCAGGCCCGGCTGGCCGACTTCCTGGAAGGGCTGGAACCGGCCGAACAGGCCCAGGTCGCCGAGCAACTGCGCGCCCTGCTGGTCCCCGCCCCCGCCGGCTCCGCTGCCCAGAGCCGGGCCGACAACAGTGGAGCTGTTCCAGCGCCTTGGCCGCTGACTGGTCGATCTGGGCCGGTGTCGTCCCGTCCGCGTCCCGGCATGCCAGGGCGCGGTGGAGGCGGTCCGTGTGTCCGTATGGAGTTCCAGATGCTCGCCGGTCAGGCGTAGTGTGACGCGCCCGGCTGCGACGTCCCGGCTGACCACCACCGTGTCGGGTTCCTCGCCGAAGCCGGTCACGGTCACCGTGACGCGCCGCCAGCCGCCAGCCGCCAGCCGCCGGCCGTCGGTGTTCGGCCTCGGGCTCTCCGGACGGTTCGTCGGGGTGGTCTCGCCGTCCACCGAGATCTGGCCGCCGCCACAGGCCGGCCCCTTCTGCACCGCCCTGGAACGCGTTGGCCTTTACCACCTCACCGACGGCGACCGTCAGAGCGTCCGCGGCCTCACCCGCAGCCTCGGGCCCGCCGCACTATGCCAGGTCATGGGCTGGCTGGAGCGCCCCTGGCTTTGTCCACGAGTCGTCGAGTCGTGGCGCCGGTTGTTCACGGGGGTGGGGGGCGTCCCGGACCGCGGTCGGGCTGACCCGGGTTCCACGGTGGGGTGTTCCCGGTGGGTGCGTCCCGGGGTCGTGGCCGGCACGCGGGTGGCTGGTCTGTCCTGCGGGTGGGGGCGGGTCGGCGGGTTGTCAGCGCAGTTGGCTGAACCAGTGCACGATGGCCGCGGTGCCGGCGATGTTGGAGCCGAGGTGTCTGGAGCCCGCGAAGTCGGGGGTGCCGAGGCCGATGACCGTCGTGTTCACGCCGTGCGATCGCAGGGTTGCCTCGCAGTGGTCGGTGTTGGTGTTGGCCGCCTGTTCGTCCGCGTCGGCCGTGTACAGGCGGACCGGGACGTGTGGTGCCCAGTCGCAGGTGCTGTCGGCCACCCGAAGTGCTTTGGCCAGCGGGCCGGTTGGGCGGCGCAGCATGTCGAAGCCGTGTGGGGTGAGCAGTGCGTCGATAGTGTCGGGTGTGCCGGCGAAGAGTTGCGGGCCGGTGTGTGAACCGTCGAACAGTGTCTCGACCGTGCTGTCGTACGGGGCTTGGAAGACCTCGTCGGGGGAGTCGTAGAGGTGGTGCAGCCGGTTCCAGGCGACAAGGAGGTATGCCGTGTACAGCACGCTTGATTTCGGGTCGAGAGTGCTGTTGAGCAGTGCCGGCAGTTCGGCGTGCTGGAAGTCGTAGGCGCCGCTGACCGGTGCGACGGCTTGGAGTCGGAACCACGGGTCGTCGCCGGCCTGGAGTGCTTGTGCGAGTCCCATCGCCGCCGAGGCGCCCTGGGAGAACCCGGTGACCAGCACGTCGTGTCCCAGTGCCCGGCCCGTACGCGGGACAAAGGCGCGGGCTGCCCGGAGCATGTCCAGGGAGGCGGTGGTCTCCGACGGCACGTCCATCCAGGGGTGGAGTCCCGGGCCGGCGCCCAGGCCGATGTAGTCCGGGGCGACGGCGGCGAACCCGGCGGACGCGTACGTGATGGCGGGTGAGGACACGAATCCGGCTTTGACCATGGAGGACGGGGCATCGGAGCGGTGACTGGCCGTGCCGTGGGTGAATGACACCGTCCGCAGCTCGTGTTCGCCGCCGCGGGGCAGCACCAGCAGTCCGCTGGCGGTGATCGGCCGACCACCGGGGTCCACGGTGCGGTACACCAGCCGGTAGGCGTCGACTCCGAACCGGACCGTACCCGTGTCGTACCCGGCGGCGGCCAGTGCCGCGGCGGCATCCTCCTTCGCGGCCAGGGTGGTCGTCTGCTGGACGGAGACCAGCCGTCCGCGATCGCTTCGGTGCACCGTGTCCGCCGATGCGGCTCCCGTCGTCGCCGCCGCAGTCGCAGTCGCAGTCGCAGTCGCAGTCGCAGTGGCGGTGGCCAGGACGGCCAGGACGGCCAGGACGGCCAGGACGGCCAGGACTGTCCCGACGTTCAGCCGGCGAAGCACGGGCCGTGGCGTGCCTGCTAAGTGGGTGGATTTCATGTCGCCGACGCTACGTACGTCGTCCTCGTGCCGCAGTCCGGCCAGCGGGCGTATCCGTCCTGGGGCTAGCCCTACCGCGGCACCGTGCGCGAGCCGGGGGGAACCGGCGAGGGCCGGCTGACCACCAGGGCTCCAACTCGACGGCCCTGCGCCCTCCTTAGGTTCTGGGCCGTCGCTCGGGACGCCTGTCGGTGGCAGGGGTGATCGCTATGCGGCCGTAACCGACTCGAAGCCCGCGTCCGCAACCGACTCGAGCGACTCCGGTACCGAACCGACACCCTCGACGGATTCATAACCGGCACCGGCCTGACCCTCGACACCCCGACATCACCCCGACATCACCCTGACGGGCCGAAGTCAGTAGAGATCAAGTCAGGGGAGTGGTGGCCAGGGTCCGGGACCGCAGGCCGCCCCCGGCGTGGCCGGGGGCGGCGCCTCGCGTTCGAGGCGTGCGGCAGTGTCACCGGCGGGGTGCCGCGTAGGCGCGCAGGAAGGCCCGGACGCCGGCGACGATGATCTCCTCGGTCTCCGCCCGGTCCAGCGGGTATGCGCCCCAGTACGAACGCTGGGTGACCTCCGTCGCGGTCAGCAGCACGAAGTGTGCGGCCGCCCGCCCCGGGTCCGGTGTCTCCAGCCACCCGTCCTCGGCCAGTTCCCCGAACCGCTGCCCGAGGGCGGTGAACACCCGTCGCGGTCCGGCCTCCTGCCAGGCGTCCAGGGCGGCCTTCGGCAGGTGCCGGGCCTCGGCGTTGATCTGGCGCACCAGCCCGAAGTGGTCGGCGAACTCGGTCAGCGGTGTCACCCAGGCCAGGGCGAACGCGGCGAGGTCCGCCTCCAGGTCGGTGACCTTTCCGAGCCTGCGCTCGATGATGTCCAGCTGGGCGTCGGCGACCTGCGCCGCGCTCTCCCGGACGACGGTCTGGAAGAGCAGTTCCTTGCCCGCGAAGTGGTTGTAGATGGTGCGGGTGGACACCCCGGCCTCCGCCGCGATGGCGTCGATGCTGGCGCGGGTGTAGCCGTCCCGGCCGAAGATCGTGCGGGCGGCCCGGGTGATGGCCTGGCGCTTCTCGGCCAGCCCCCGGCGGGGCCGGTCCGGTGTTTCCTGCCGGCTGGTCATGGGGTCTCCTTCATTGCCGCTGCCTCGAAAAGTTGCAGTCATCGTTGTACTTGTTGCCATACACGTTGTACTTTACCTGACGTGCCGTCCGAACGGGCGGTGACAGAACAGCAGCGCACCCCTGGAGACAGCCATGTCCGAGACCCCGTTCCGCCTCGCCGTCATCATCGCCAGCACCCGGCAGGGCCGATTCGCGCCCACCGTCGCCGACTGGTTCGTCCGCACCGCCGGGCAGCGCGCGGACCTCGACATCGACGTCGTCGACCTGGCCGAGCACCCGCTGGCTCACGTGGGCGAGGAGCCCACCGCCGAGCAGGCCGAACGGCACGCGGCCCTCTCGCCCCGACTGGCCGCCGCCGACGCCTTCGTGGTGATCACCCCGGAGTACAACCACAGCTTCCCGGCCGCCCTCAAGAACGCCATCGACCTGCACGGCGCCGAGTGGCGGGCCAAGCCGGTCGGATTCATCTCCTACGGCGGGCTCGGCGGCGGGCTGCGCGCGGTCGAGCAGCTCCGGCTGGTCTTCGCCGAGCTGCACGCCGTCACCGTCCGGGACACCGTCAGCTTCCACAACGTCTGGGGCCTCTTCGGCGAGGACGGCGAGCCGGTCGACCCGACCGTCCAGAACGGCGCGGCCAAGGGCATGCTCGACCAGCTCACCTGGTGGGCACACGCGCTTCGGGACGCCCGCACCGTCCGCCCGTACGGCGTCTGAACCGCGACCGGGGGGAACGAAGATGAGCACCGCCACCGAGCCGGTCACGGCCGGGACGACCACCGACACGGCCACTGCGGCCGCACCCGGCCCGCGCACTGCGGCCGTCGCCGCCGTTGTGGTCCTCGGCTCGCTGATGACCGTCCTCGACACCACGATCGTCAACGTCGCCCTCAACCGCCTCGCCGGGGACTTCGGTGCCCCGCTGGCCACCATCCAGTGGGTCACCACCGGCTATACCCTGGCGCTCGCCACCGTCACGCCGGTCACCGCCTGGGCGATCGGACGGTTCGGCACCCGCCGCCTGTACCTGACCGCGCTCACCCTGTTCGTGCTCGGCTCGGCGCTGGCCGGCGCCGCCTGGGACGCTCCCTCGCTGATCGCCTTCCGCGTCCTTCAGGGCCTGGGCGGAGGCATGGTGATGCCGGTCGGGATGACCGTCCTGGTCCGCGCCTGCGACCCGGCCCGCACCGGCCGCACCATGAGCGTGCTCGGCATCCCCGTCCTGATCGGCCCGCTGGCCGGGCCGGTGCTCGGCGGCTGGCTGGTCGACGAGGCCTCCTGGCGCTGGGTCTTCCTGGTCAACCTGCCGCTCGGCGCGCTCGCCCTCATCCTCGCCGCCCGGCTGCTGCCCCGCGACGGCGCCGGCACCCGCCGCAGGCTGGACCTGCCCGGCCTGCTGATGCTCTCCCCGGGCCTGGCCGCACTGATCTACGGGCTGGGCGCCGGGCACGGACACCTCGCCGCGGCCGGCAGCCTGCTGCCCATCCTGGCCGGCGCGACCCTGGTCGCGGGCTTCGTCGTCCGGGCGCTGACCGTCGGGGAGCCGCTGATCGACCTGCGGCTGCTGGCCCGGCGCGCCTTCGCCGGGCCCGCCGCCACCCACGCCCTGTTCGGCTGCGGCTACTTCGGTTCGATGCTGCTGCTCCCGCTCTACTACCAGCTGGTGCGCGGCCAAAGCGCCACCGACGTCGGCCTGCTCGGCATCCCGCAGGCGCTCGCCACCGGCATCACCATGCAGTTCTCCGGCCGGCTGTCCGACCGCTTCGCCCCCGGCCGGATCGTGGTCACCGGCACCGTCCTGGCCGCCACCGGCTTCCTCGGCTTCACCGTCCAGGTCGCCGCCGACACCCCGTACCCTCACCTGATCGCCGCCCTGGCGGTGATGGGGACCGGCATCGGCATGACGCTGATGCCGGCCATGGCGGCCGCCACCCGCAGCGTCGCCCCGACCGAGGTCCCGGCCGCCACCACCCTGGTCACCATCGTCCAGCAGGTCTCCGGCTCGGTCGGTACCGCCCTGATGTCCGTCCTGCTCACCGGGGCCATGGCCGACCGGCTGCCGACCACGGTCGCCGGCGGGGAAGCCGGCGGCGCACTGGCCACCGTGCAGGGCCTGGACGGCGCCGCGCGGGCCGCGCTCGCCCCCGGCCTCGCGGACGCCTTCCGGGACACCTACGGCTGGGCCGTCGCCCTGCTCGCGCTCGCCCTGCTGCCCGCACTGTCGCTCTCCCGCCAAGCCCCGGGCGGCGGCGCCGCCGGGAGCGCCAAGTCACGCCGAGTGCACACCTCCTGACGAACTCCACCAAACCCCCATCGAGCCTCCCCCACCCCGTACGCGGATTTCGCTACCGGTGGGGGTCGGCCCATTCGGTCAGCCCGGCCGGCAGCAGGTGCGCCTGGCCGGCAGCAGGTGGGCCTGGCCGCGGGTCAGCGCGCGCTGCGGGTTGAGGACCGCGACCGGCGCGCCCTCCCCGCCCAGCAGCGCCACCCCGCCCGCCCGGCGCGGATCGTCCAGGCTCCACCCGGCCGTCGCCGTGATGCCGTGTGCCTGCGCGAGGTGGGCGATCGCCCGTGCCACCCGCGGACGGCCCACGGCCTCCTCCCGGGCCGCGGTCGCCGCCGCGGTGCCGCGTACCGCGGCCTCGGCCTTCATCGCCTGGAACCGGTGCCGCTCCCGGCTGACCTCGTCCAGCCCGCGGATCTGGGCCCGCCGGGCCTCCAGCCGGCGCTGACCCGCCTCCCTCTCGCTCTCGCGCTGCCGGGCGGCGTTCCCCGCCTCTGTTCGGGCTGCGAGACTGTGATCATGACCCCTGACCGTCGCAACCTTGGCCTGCCTGCCTTCTCCGAGCCCGCCACCGACGCTCCCGTGCTTGCCCAGTCCGGTGGGCGCCGGCTGTTGCCGGTGGAGCAGGGCGCGAACTTCCGTCAGCCGCCCGGCGAGACCACGCCCGTCTCCTCCCCGGCCCGGCGCCTGCGCGCCGTCGGCGGTCTGACCTTCTCCGACCCGGACCGGCAGATCTGATCGGCTACGGCTGGATCGCCAGCAGCTTCAGTGCAGGAGCTGCGGCCAGCTGTGGCCAGCGCCTCACTGCTTGCTGTCGCGGGATGGCTGCCCCGTGCCGGCCTGATGCTGGCCGGGACACTGCTCGTGGGCTGCGCGGGCGCGGCCACCATCGCGCTGGTGCCGGCCCTGTGGCTCGCCGCGGTGCTGGCTGCGGTCATCGGACTGTGTGAGGGCGTCTTCGGCAGTCTGAACAACGCCCTCATACAGACCGCGGTGGACCCGGCCTGTCCCGGCCGGGTCATCTCCGTCGTCATGCTCACCATGGTCGGTATCGCCCCCTCGGCTACCCGCTGGTCGGTGCCGCCATCGGGGCCTGGGACGCCGCCCCGGTATTCGGAGCCTGCGGCATCTTCGCCAGCCTAGGCGTGGCCATCGCCCTGGCCTCCAACGCGGTGCGCCACGCCGAACTGCCCCAGCCGAGGGCCAGGCGTGACCGCCTGAGCAACCCAACCGCAGCCCAGTGAACCCAGCCCCGTTGGATTCCTGACTGGCCAAACGCTGCCCGGAAGCCTCCCCACTCTCGAACCGGAACCGCCAAGGCGGTGCCCGCCCGCAGGGGCCGAGGGGAAAGCAGAATCTGACCGGCGTGCTCGAAGGCAACAGTGCGTGGCCCCTCAACAGCCCCCGCACCAGACTGACCTACGGGCTCAAGATCCCAAGAGACAAGCGGAGTCGACCGGCCGGGCACCAGCCTCACATGTTTTCACGCCGCACGGCATCCCCGCCCGAGGCTGGCAGCGCAGCCCGGGAGATGCGGTGGCCTTGCTCGCCTACGCGGCATGCCTTGTCCCTACGCCCGTGGCGCGCCATGCCACCGTGCGTCCGAGCCTGGTGCTTAGGGTGGCCTCAGGAGGTAGGGAATGCGGGTAGGACTGCACGCGCTCGGCATCGGTAACGGTGCCCGCCCTGAAGTGATCGCGGCCGTCGCCACCGCAGCGGAGTCGCATGGCTTCGCCAGGCTGTGGTGCGGTGAGCATGTGGTGCTCGTGGACACGCCCGCGTCCCGTTACCCCTACTCCGCGGACGGCCAGATCGCCGTGCCCGCGGACGCGGACTGGCTGGACCCGCTGCTCGCCCTGAGCTTCGCCGCGGCAGTCACCAGCCGGATCGAGCTCGCCACCGGCGTGCTCCTGCTGCCCGAGCACAACCCGGTGGTGGTCGCCAAGCAGGCCGCCACCCTCGACAGGCTTTCCGCCGGACGGTTCAGCCTCGGCATCGGAGCGGGCTGGTCAGCCGAGGAGTTCACCGCCCTCGGCGTCCCCTTCACCGGACGCGGACGCCGCACCGACGAGTACCTCACCGCGATGCGCACCCTCTGGGCCAAGGACCCCGCCTCCTTCACCGGGGAGTTCACCCGCTTCGACGCGATCCGGGTCAACCCAAAGCCGCTGCGCGGCGCCCAACTCCCGGTCGTGGTCGGCGGCAACAGCAACACCGCCCTGCGTCGCGCGGCCACACTCGGCGACGGCTGGTACGGCTTCAACATCCCCGTCGCCGACGTCCCCGAACGCATCGCCGTCCTCGTCGACGAGTGCGCCCGACGCGGCCGCACTCCCGGTGAACTCACCATCGCTGTCGCACTGAGTGACGGCCACCCGGAGCATCTTCCAGAACTCGCCGCAGCCGGCATCACCGAGGTCGTCGTCGTCGGAGCGCCCCCGCCGACCCCTGACGCGGCCGTCACCTGGGTCGCGGAACTCGCCCGGACGTGGATGCCCCCGGCCGAATGACCAGGGCACCACGCCAGGCGCCAGCGCCAGCCTATTGTTTTCACGCCGCACGGTGTCCCCGCCCGGGGCCAAGATGACTGACCTGCGGCCCCAGCAACGGCCCGACATCGCCATAGCCTGCGCGGTTGCATTCGCACATGTCGCCTCGCCGTGGCGCTGTTGACCACGGGCGGGAAGCCGACAAATCACACCACGGTCAGGCGCGGTGAACAGCAGACCCGGCAGTCCGGACTGAGGAACGTCTCCCGGGTGAACGCCTCAAAGTTGCCGGCGTAGATGGCCTCCCACAGGTCCTCGCTGTACTCGTGCACGCACACCCGATCCTCCGAGGAGGCGTCCTCGACAGTGAAATAGGGGAAGCTGTGCCGGGCGGCGGCGATACGGGGGTCGGCGCCGCAGACGGCAACGGCCGGGTTCACCCACAGCCGGACGATGCCGTCGGCCCGCCCGTCCAGGTGAACGAAGCGGTGCTCGGCAAACCAGTCCAGCTCCGCCAGCATCAGCGCCTCGCTCCGGTCGTACAGCTCGGCCATCTCCCCCAAGTTCAGCCGCACTGGTGCATCACCCTCAAGGTGGCCGACCAGGTAGAACACCGTCCGGGAGATCTGGAAGTCCGAGCGCCGCGAGCGAAACCGCCTGCCGTCCGCTGTCCGCTCCGCACGGATCTGCCCTTGGTACAAGTGCATCGCGGCCAGTCCGCCCGGCCCGGTACAGATCGGCCGCCCGCACGGGCACTCCGCTGCGTTCACGGACCTACCGCCCCACCCCTGCACCGGGTACGAGCCCTGGGCGGGTGCCTCCCGACCGGGCCGCCGGCTGGGGAACCCGGACACCGTCGGCCGCACTGCCCGCACGAACATCCCCCACCAGCCCCTCGCAGGCGCTCCCCGGCTCAACCTGGGGTCTCGGCCCGGCGCTGATCCCCCACGGCCGTCCGTCAGTGACCAGCCACCCGTTGATGATCAGCCGTTCCACCGCGAAGGCCCAGACCCTCTTGTCCGCCACACGGCCAGGACGAGGCTCGCACCAGCCGAAGTGGGCGGCGACATCGAGGCGGGACGGCTGGTGCCCGTGCTCAGCGGCGAACGCCGTCACGAAGGCGACTGCCCGCTCACCTCGGTCAGGGTTCTCCTGCTTCAACTGCTCGTACGCCCCGCGCAGGCCGCGGGCGAGGGACAGTCGCCGTCGGCCCGTGCCAACTGGAGCGAGGAAGGCCCCTCGTACGTGCTTCTCGAACCCAGGCTCCGTGGAACAGATAGCGCAGTTGGTGATGATCCGCGCCCGGGCCGACTCACCCGGCGGCGCGGTCTGCGTCCAGCTGACCCACCGCTCCTCGGCCGGCTGGGCACTCCTGCGACGCTGCTTCTCCCGCGACACTGATCGCTTCCCCTCGTATCCGCCTCCGGAACCGCGCCACCCTCCCACCCGGACCGCAGGCCCCACCACGTCGTCCGCAGCCAGATCAGCCGCCCGGGTGACCCTCACCACCATCAACCACCCTCCTGGAGCAGTGCCGGCCAACGACCGAGTCCGCCGCCAGGCCGACCGCCCCAGACCCGCTTCGGCACCATCTCCGGCCTGCAGCCCTTGCGCGCTTTGCCAGTTCTGGCCATGGGTACGGTCGGCGGTATGGACGGCAGCGTGGAGAAGCCCGCCGCAGTGGGCGCCGGTGCCCGGCCGGGCACGCCGGGTACGGTGCTGATGGTGGTACGCGGACCCAGTGGCGCCGGGAAGTCGAGCACCGCCACCCGGATCCGCTCCGCGTACGGCCGCGGCCTGGCGATCGTCGGGCAGGACCTCCTGCGCGTGAAGTGCTGCGCGAGCGGGACGTTGCCGGCGGCGCGAACATCGCCCTGATCAGCCTGATCGCCCGGCACGCCCTCGACAACGGCTTCCACGTCGTCGTCGAGGGAATTCTGGACGCCGGCCGGTACGGCGCGATGCTCACCGATCTGGTGGCCGGCCACCGCGGGCGCAGCTTCCTCTACTACCTGGACGTCAGCTTCGCCGAGACGGTGCGGCGCCACGCCACCCGGCCGCTGTCCGCCGAGGTAGGCGCCGAGCAGATGGCCGGCTGGTACCGGCCACGGGACCTCCTGTCCGGCGGCCTCGAACACGTCGTCGGAGAGGACAGCACCTTGGACGACACTGTCGCCCGGATCCTGACCGACACCGAGCTCACCCCACCGGGCTGGACACCACGCCCCTGAACCGCCAGCCGGTCCAGCCAGGTCACCTGGTGAGCAGTGTCCATCCGACGGGGCCGTGGGCGACGGCGTCGTCCTGGGCGAGCTGCTCCAGTGCCAGCCACACCGCCGCGATCGGCCGGGAGATCTGATGGGCGATCAAGCCGCTTGTGAGGATGGCGGGCGGATTGCGGTTGGCCTCCATCCAGGCAGTGACCTCCTTCACGGGCAGGTCGCCGGTGTGATGGCGGCGGCTTCCGAGGGCGAGCAGGACATCGTCCAGACGGGCGCTCCAGCTGCTGACCGCCTGGTCCGGGTCGTACTGGCCGTCGTACTCCAGCGGGCGGATTGCCGCCGCACGGTCCAGCAGCGGGGCGAGCACAACCGAGGAGGTGCGCAGGGCCGGGCCCGCGATGTAGCCGCTGGTGCGGTCGGTCGCTGTGTCCACCAGGGTTGTCAGGACCGCGCGAGAGGCGTCGACGATGGCCACGCCCCTGGAGTCGAGGCGGTAGCCGTCGGTGGTCGCGTGGCTCAGGAGGACCCGGGCCCGCAGGGCGGTCGTTTCGGCGAAGTCCCGGGCGAGTTCGGCGAGCGCCACCGCGTCGCGGGCTTCGGCCAGGCCGAGCACGACGGTGCCCGGGCGCATGTTGCTCTCGCGGCTGGCCGCGATGTCGTCACTGGCCTTTTGCCAGCGGGCAAGTTCCTCGTGGGCCTGCTGCTGGGCGGTGTGGATGCCTCCCCAGGTGGCTGGGTCGGCGGGGCGGTTGATGACGGCAAGGTCGTTGACCAAGTCGTGCAGCGGGGCGGTGGAGATGTCGGTGGGCATGCGGGCTTCCCTCCGTGGGCGGGTTGGCTCGCCGGGCGCAGGGGCGGCCGGCGGGCCGGGACTGGAACCGGGCAGTCGCGCAAGGCGCCGACGTCAGCGGTGACGGAAGTGCCCCTGGAGCCGGAAGACTTCGGCCTGCCAGTGTTCGTCAGCCTCGCCGGTGCCGGCGGGAACTTGCCGCCCGAGGCGGGCGGCCAGATCCCGGTAGAGGCCGGGCGTGGCAGTGTCGGCGAGGGCCAGAACGGAGCAGAGCAACGGTTCCTCGGCCCGGGTGGCGTCCTCGATCCCCAGGAGCAACAGAGCCCGGGCCGTTGAAACCCTCAAACTGGGTCCGGCAACCGTCTCCCCCACCCGCGTCCTCCGTGGGCGCAGTTGCAACGGGTGTCCGGAGCCGGGGGCTTCCTGCCGGGTGGAGCTGGTGGCGACGGACGGTCTGCCGGGCGGCGTCACCATGCTGTTCCGTGCCACGGAGGAGGAGGTCGTTCAGGTCTGGGAGCGGCGTTGGCCGACCGAGTTCGCGCGGATCCGTGGGTCCTGGAGCGCCGGGGGAGTGCCGAACGACCGCGAGCGTCGGCCCGACCGCTGCCGGTAGGTCTATCGGAGGTGTCCCGGACCACAGGTGGTTGCGGGCTGGGCTTTCAAGGACGGGCGTGGCATCAGTCGTCCCCGTACTCCACAGTCTTCCACCCCTCGGGCATCTCCCGGACCTCGAACCCCGGCGCGAGCACCTGGTGGACGTAGGAGCGGTCGGCCCAGCCGGTGAGGGTGCTGTGGACGGTCGAGATGATCGGCTCCTGCGGATTGTCGAAGAGCACCACGGGCTCCAGCGGGGAGCTCATGATCGAGCCGGAGTCCTCGGGGATCGGCACCCACCCGACCAGCGGGACGACCATGATCTGTGAATCCCCTGGGGAAGCGATCGCCACCCGCCAACCGTTCGGCGCCGCCACGAACCCGGCGAGCCCGCTCTCGTTCATCATGACCATCAGCCTGGCCCCGTACTTGTTCCCGCGTCCTGCCCTTCTCCGTTTTCGCCGGGCCGGGCCGGGGATAACGGAGTGGTAGGGGCCGGGGGCGCGCTCA
>NZ_JBHWIJ010000040.1:18957-30070 GCF_042732255.1 Kitasatospora sp. NPDC059803
CCTCTCACAACAAACCCACCACCCGCCCCGTCTATGCCACCCCGGCCCCCCCCAGACTCTGTTGCCCCCGCCCCCCCCCCCCAAAAACGGAGTGAAAGGGCCAGGCGGCCACCTCATCCGTTCAGGTCAAGTGCTTGATGACGGCCCGGCCGGCGCGCAGCAGTGCCTCGTCGTCTTCGACGCTGTGGAATATTCCGCCGCTTCGGCAGGTGAAGGTGAGTTCCGCGTGGATCCGGGGAAGGGCGGGCGCGGCAGCGCATGTCCAGCCCGCGCAGGGCTGGTGGGGGGTGCGGGGGGAGGAGCCCCCCGCTGGTAGGCGGGTCCAGCGCCGCCGGGCGCTGGCCACGGGTGCGGGGGCGGAGCACGCCGTGCCTGGCCATCCACTCGGCTGCAGTCCGCGGCGGTTCTGCCGTTGCCGCCCGGTCCCGGCCTGGTTGGCGGGGCAGGCGGGGGTCCCGGGAGAGGGAGACCGAAGGGGAGGGTCCGGACCGAGCCGGTTGCTGACATGACGACGGCCGGGCTCCTCCTCTGGAGTGCCCGGCCGTCGCTTGACCTGTGCTGATGCAGAGTGAGGTCACGACGGTGATCCAGGTCACCAAGATCGCCGATATGCCCTCATGCAGGCGCTACACGACGCTGATGCGGTAGCCGGAGTTGGGGCCCGGGTCGGCATCAAGTTCATTGACACCGAGGGATGTTGGGGTTCCGGTCGACGGTGTTCGCGTTGTTGTCGACGTATCCGGCGAACGTCCAACCCGGTGAGTACACGTAGTTCGAAGCGCCCGGGTACCAGACGTAGGTGACGCGGTACCAGGTGTCTCCCCAGTTGCCGATGCTCTCGCCGACCTGCCAGCAGTCGGCCCAGATCTCGGAGCCCGGGGGCAGATCCGCCGCGCCGGTCTTGCTCGAGGTGTTGGGGTTGTTGTAGATACCGACCCAGTTGCTGGTGGTTGTTCGGACCCAAGCGGAGGCAGCGGCGCTGTCTGCCCCCGAAATCACCACACCAGCGCTGATTGCCAAGGCCGCCGCGACTGTTCCGGTGCGGCGTCCCACCTTGATCCTCATACGTTGCTCCTCGGTGTCTGGCGCGAGTAGTGCGCTTCGCCGGCACGACGGCACCCGCCGCACCGGATTACCCGTCGTGGCCCGGCCGTTGGCCGGACCTGTCTCGTCATCGGAGACCGGAACCTGCAAGACGCCTGCTTCCGACGGGCCGTGCCCGATGGGGCACCCAGCGGAAGCGGTTGCCCAGAGGCTGTGGGCAGGCGTCTTCGAGCTGTCCTGGTACCGTGCCCGTCCCCGTGCCCCAGGTTGGCAGACCAACACCCGGATGAGGAAGGAGGAACCCCATGCGGAGCGGTAGAACGTCGCCCGCGACGGGATTGTCAGCCACGCGCACCGCGAATCGGCGGACTTGCACCTGAGACGGGTGAGATACCACCAGGTCCAGTGGGACCGGCCACGAACCCGCAGGACAACCGGTGGTCCCCGCGACGGAACGCCCCCGTTTTGCCAGAAGGGTTGAGACGAAGTGGAAGATCGGGAGCACGCAGGATCTGGCGAGTAGCAGGCCAGCGGGCCGAGCGCTCGTCCGGGGGTTGAGGAGCATTCGACCGGAAACCGGTGCCCGTACTCCTCTGTGACCGACCGCTGGAGACAATGCCCGCAGGGCCGGACCCGCGGTCGGGGGGTTCGGCCGTCCCGGTGTCGTGCGGGACGGCCGGCGCAGTCTCGCCGGGTCGAAGTCGAGGTCGAGGTCGAGGTCGAGAGGGAAGGGGGTGGTAAGGGCGGTGGTCTCGCCGACCCCGACTACCGTGTCGTGCGCAGTGTCTTGCAGGCCGACGCGATGGAGGCCGGGATGGTCAGGCCGAAAAGTCCCCGATGAACGCGTCCAGGCCCCTGGACAGGTCCAGTGGCTGTACTTCCGGTTCCCGCTCAGCCTCCGCGAGGTCGAGGGACTGATGCTCCAGCGCGGTGTCATCGTTTCCCACGAGACCGTGCGTCGGTGGTGCCTGAAGTTCGGGCAGGTGTACGCCGATGGCCTGCGCCGCCGACGACCCGCGGCCGGGGACAAATGGCATCTCGACGAGGTCTTCGTCGTTCAGCGGCATCTCCCCTCACTTCCGAACCCGACGACACCTGATGACCGCCGTCGGACACCGCCTCGAAATGACCCTCCGCTTCACCGTCTAGGACCAAATCACCGGCAGCATCGGCCTGCCCGCTGCAGCCTGAACCAGGACCCGGAACCCGACCCCACCACACCCTGGCGACCCGTCAGACCATCACCCGCCCGTCAACGTGACAACACCCGCGCTGGGATGCCTGTGGAGCGGAGGAAGCGTCATCGAACTGTGATGGTCGGCTGTTGGTGTTTCGGTGACCTGTTTTGGTTTGAATTGTCTGTCAGATCTGATTGGCCATCTTGGTCGTTTCGGCTTCGTGGTGTGGGGACTTGAGTGTAGGTCACAGGCCTGATGTCGGTTGAGGTGGGGCTTTGACGTGCTGGATCCCGGTCGATAGCGTCCGCTTGGCTTTCTCTTTGCCGGCGCGGGGGGCGGCTGGCGTCTCCCGGCTGGCGTTTTACCGGGAGTTTTGAATGCGTACTGTTAGAAGACTGGCTCTGCCTCTGGGCGTGGCGCTGGCGATACCGGTGGTGGCCGGTTCGATGCCGGTCGCGGCGACGGCCGCGGAGGCTTCGGCGCCGGTGGCGGTGGAGAACTTCGCCTACCCGGACGCCGCGAAGATCCTCGCCGAGCGGAACATCACGCTCAAGAGCGGCGACGGGCACATCGTGCTCGCAGACTGCACCGCGGGGCCGGGGCAGGTGCAGCTCTACAGCCGGGCGGCGAACCCGAGCGAGGTCTGCTTCAAGATCAACGGTCCGGCCGGGTACCTGGCGTTGGAGATTCCGAAGATCTACAACATCAAGGGCGACGACCACACGGTCAAGGCGACGGTCAGCACCGACGGCACCACCAGCACGATCGACCTGGCCAAGAACGTCTGGACGCCGGTCGGCGAGGGCGGCACCGCGGGTAGTGAGACGACGCTGCTGGAGCTCAACGCCACCGGCGGGCCGGCCGCGCCGGCCAACACCGACTTTCCGGCCGTCGGCACTGTGACGGCCGGGCAGGCCGGACGCGCGGATGCGCGTTCCTGCACGGCGACGCTCGTCGACCGCTACTGGGTGCTCACCGCCGCCGGCTGCATCGGCGGGGCGTCAGGCGCCCCGGCGGCCGACACCACCGCCACCGTCAGCGGCCACACCGCCACCGTCGCCGAACTGGTGACCCGCTCTGACCGTGACCTGGTGCTGGCCCGCCTGGCCACCCCGATCGACGGCGTCACCCCGGCGGCCCTGGCCACGGCTGCGCCCACGAGCGGGCAGAGCCTGCGGGTGGCCGGCTTCGGGCGCACCGCCACCGAGTGGGCGCCGCTGAAGCCCCACGCCGCCACCCACACCACCGGCACCGTCGCTGCCACCACCGTCGACACCACGCCGGCCGCCGGAAACGCGGCGGTCTGCCAGGGCGACGCCGGGGCGCCGCTGCTGCGCGACGCCAACGGCACGAGCGAGGTCGTCGCGGTGGCCTCCCGCTCCTGGCAGGGCGGCTGCCTGGGCACCCCCGCCACCGAGACCCGCACCGGAGCCACCTCCACCCGCGTCGACGACGTCGCCGGCTGGGTCCAGCAGGTCCGCGCCACCGCGCTCGGCTGGAAGACCCAGGCCCTCGTCAAGGGCGACACCGGCCTGTTCCAGGCCACCCGCCTCTACGACGGCACCTGGACGCCCTTCGAGGACGTCCAGGCCAAGGCCGGCAACATCGGCGGGGTCAAGGCCGTGTCCGCCGCCGGCATCAACGGTGACACCCACATCGTCGCGCTCGGCGGTGACGGACACCTGCACCACACCATCCACACCCTGGCCGGTGCCTGGGGAGGCTTCGGCGACCTCAACACCAACGTCGGCGACCTCGGCAGGATCACCCAGGTCTCCGTCTCCTCTACCGGCGCCAACCTCCAGGTCGTCGTCCTGGCCGACGGACAGATCTTCCACACGATCCGTTCCGCCGACGGCACCTGGGCCGGCTTCAGCCCCGTCTTCTCCGTCGCCGGGTCCCTCAACGGTGTCACCGCCGTCGCCGTCGCCGGCACCGGCAACGATCTGCAGGTCGCCGCCATCGCGAACGGCCGCGTCTACCACACCGCCCGCATCGGCTCGACCGGCGTGTGGGGCGCCTGGGGCGCGGTCGCCGACGCCGCCGGTGACACCGGTTCGGTCACCTCCGTCGCCATGGCCCGCCAGGGCAACGACATGAACCTGGTGGTCGTCACCGACACCGGCGCCCAGTACCACACCGTCCGCTTCTCCGACGGCACCTGGCAGCCCTTCGGCCCGCTCACCAGCGTGCTGGGGCAGGTCACCGCCACCTCGGTCAGCGCGGCCCCCGTCGACGGCGACGCCCAGTTCGCCTTCGTCACCAGCGACAACCGCGTCATCACCGTCGGCCGCCTCGCCGACCGCACCTGGAGCGCACCCACCGCCCTCAACCTCCAGGGCGTCAACGGCAACCACACCGGCACCGCCATCGCCGGCACCCTCTAAACGCAGCAACCGCCCGACAACTCCCGGTGGGGCCGCGGCCGGACTCCCCCGGCCTCACCGGCACACCGTCCCGCCTCGGGATCCCCGGGGCGCGGTCGGCGCCCGTCCAATCTCCGACTCCGGCCGGATCCGCTTGACCCAGCGGGTTGGTGACAGGCCGGGACGGACGGCCGACGCACGACCAATGACCACCTGCCGCCTCGCCTGCTCCAGGTGGGGCGGCAGGTCCTTGTGGTGCGGCGGTTCGAGCCCCACCACGTGTTCTCCGAACGTTTCCAGGGCCGTTGGCGCGATGACCTACGGCCGTGCAGCACTTCGGTGCCCGACAACAGAATGGATTGCGAATTCCGATGAGGGTGTCATTGACCCCACGGGCCACAAGGTCGCGCCTCGCGGCCGGGCTCGTGGTCGGAGGCCTGCTGACAGGCCTGCTCACCGTCCCGGCCGCGGCGGCGGACACGCCGCCGGCGACCGGGCCCAACCCCGACCGGGTCAGGACGGTTGCCGCCTGGCAGTCCGGCGGCCCTGCGGTGCGCCAGGCCGCTGAGAACGCGCTGACCGGCTCCGACGACGACCTGAAGAAGTTCCTGGCCACCGGCCAGACGGCAGCCACCGATCAGGACCTGCGGACGCAGATCGAGGAACTCGTCGCCAAGTCCGGCCCCGGCGTCCGCGAGGCCGGCACGGCCGCGCTCAAGGGATCCGCGGCTGACCTGCAGGCCTTCCTCGACAAGGGCGTCAAGAAGGCCTTCGAGGACGACCAGCGGGTCCTGCTGTCGCAGATCATGGCGGCCGGCGGCCCCGGTGTGAAGGACGCCGCGGGCAAGGCCATGGACGGCTCCCTCGCGGACGTAACGGCATTCCTCAACGAGGGCCAGTTCAAGGCCAGGAACGACGACGACCGCGTCCACCTCTCCCAGCTGATGGCCTCCGGCGGTTCGGAGGTGAAGAAGGCCGCCGGCGCCGCCCTGGACGGCACCATGGAAGACGTCCAGCTGTTCCTCCAGTACGGCTACCAGACGGCCGCCGCCCACGACCAGGAGACCCTGACGGTCTCCCAGCTCGCCGACCTGACGACCAACGCCTCCACCCAGGCAGGGCAGCAGGCCCAGACCGCCAAGGACGCGGCCGGCAAGGCCCTCGACGCCACCAAGCTGGCAAAGGAGGCCGCCGAGCGCGCCGCCGCCGAGACCAAGGCCGCCCAGGGCTCCGCCGGACAGGCGTCCAACGCCGCCGGCCGCGCCGCGGACGCGGCGAACCGGGCCGCGAACGCCGCCCAGACCGCCTCGAAGGCGGCGAAGGCCGCCAACGAGGCCTCCCGCCAGGCCGCCAACGCCGCGGCCGGTGCCGCGTCGGCCGCGACGAAGGCCGGCAACGCGGCGGCCAGGGCGCTGGCCGCCGCTGCCGGCGCCGCCGGTGACGCTGGCCAGGCGGACACGGCTCGCAATGCCGCCGTCACCGCCCGCAACGCGGCCGTCGACGCCCGCACCGCGGGTGAGGCCAGCGCGTGGGCCGGCCGGGCCGCATCACAGGCCGGACTCGCCGCGCTGGCCGCTGCCGCCTCGGGTGTCAACGCCCAGGCCGCCGCCGACGCCGCCGCAGAGGCCGCCGGCTACTCCGGTGAGGCCGGCGGCGCCGCCGACCGCGCCCGCCAGGCCGCCGCCCGCGCCAGGAGCGCGGCCGCCGAGGCCACCCGCGCGGCGAAGGCAACCCTCGCGATCGCGAACCAGGCCGCCGCAGCAGCCGGCGACGCCCAACGGGCCGCCAATTCCGCCGCCGCACACGCCGACGCGGCCGCGGCCGCCGCAGACGAAGCCGCCAACCACGCCGGCAACGCAGGGACCTGGGCCAACACCGCCCAAGCCGCTGCCACCGCCGCCAGCGCCGCCGCCGACTCCGCCGCGAACTCTGCCGAACAGGCCCACAAGATCGCCGACGTCGCCCGCGCCAGCGACACCGAGCGCCTCACCGCCCAGCAGGCCGCCGAGATGGCCGCCGCCGAGGAAGCCTCCCGCCAGGCCGACCAGAAGGCCAAGACCGCCGCCTGGGAATCCGGCAAGGCCACCCAACTCGCCGCCGACACCGAGCAGCTCATCAAGGACGCCACCGCCGCCGGCACCGACGCGAAGACCGCGGTGCTCAAGGGCCGCCAGGCAGCCCTGCGCCTGATGGCCTCCGCCGGCCCGTGGACCAAGGCCGCCGCCCAGAGCGCCCTGGAAGGCGACGACGACACCGTCCAGGCCTTCCTCACCACCGACCTGACCACCGCCCGCAACTACGACGACCGCACCAGCGCCCTCGCCATCGCCCAAGGCCCCGGCAAGCTCGAGCTGCGCCTGGCCGCGGAGACGGCCAGCGTCGGCACACCGGAGCAGGTCCGCGCGTTCCTGACCACCGGGCAGTATCCGGGCAAGGACGACGACGACCGCGTTCAGCTCTCCCAGATCATGGCCGCGGGCGGCCCGGGCGTGAAGGAGGCCGCCGGCAAGGCGCTCGACGGCACCATCGACGACGTCCGCGTGTTCCTGACCACCGGCCAGTACAAGGCTCGCCAGGACGACAACCGCGTCCTGGTCACCCAGGCGATGGCGACCGGCGGCCCCGAAGTCCAGGCAGCGGCCCAGGCCGTCATGTCCGGCCCCACCAACCGTCTCGAGCCGTTCCTGCAGAGCGGCCTGTTCAAGGCCCGCGAACGCGACGCGCTGACCGCCACCCACGTGGCCACCATCACCTCCTACCTCGCCACCATCGACGGCCAGGTCGCCCTCGCCCGCCAGCACGCGGCCGACGCCGCCCAGTCCTACGCCGACGCCCGCGGCGCCGCCGACGAAGCCGCCGGCTACGCCAACCAGGCCCGCACCAGCGCCAACACCGCCGCCGACTGGGCCGCCAAGGCCGCCGCCTCCGCCAAGCAGGCCCAGGCCTCCGCCCAGCAGGCCGCCCAGTACGCCAAGCAGGCCCAGGCCTCCGCCGCCTCCGCCACCGACGCCGCCAGCCGCGCCAGTGCCTCGGCCGCCGCGGCCGCCGGCTATGCGGCCAAGGCGAGCAAGTTCGCGGCCGACGCCAAGACGGCCGCCGACCAGGCGAAGGCCTCGGCAGCCGCTGCTGCCAAGAGCAGGGACGAAGCGTATGCGGCCGCCCGGGAGGCCGCGCAGCTGATCATGTCGAAGCAGCAGACGGAGGATGTCACCCGCCAGGCCGTCGTCTCCGGGACAGCCGGTACCAACGGAGACGAGAGCGCCTACTACGTCGAGGTCGTTGAACGGCCCGGCTTCCAGAAGAAGGTCATTGCCGACAACCTCGAGCGGTGCGATCACGGCACCATGGGGGTGACAGACAGACTCGTCTACGGCGACGGCAATTGGCACAAGAACGATGCGGGAGTGCTGGTCTGCGACGTCACGACCACTGCCCAGTTCACCGGCACCGTCGACTACCTCATGCGAACCTGCCCCGAGCCCGGCCTGACGGTCGAGCAGTGCAGGGGCAAGTACAGCGTCTGGGACACCATCGTGCTCAGCAGCACGACCCTGGACCGCAAGACGGTCACAGCTACCATCCAGGTGACTCGTGAACAGTTCTTCGCCAGTGGTGCTGCCCCGGTCTGCTTCCTCGAAGTCTGCTACAGCGGCGCCGGGGCCGGCTTCCTGGCCAACGTCCTGTACGGCGACGCCATCGAATGCATCAACCACCCCGGCGCCACGGCGGCCTGTGGATTCGCTCTCGCGAACCTTCTCCCCGCCGCCACCGTTCTCAAGGGTGCGAAGGCTATAGCGGCATTCCGCACCGCCACCGCCACCGGCATCGGCATCGCCGAAGCGACAGTCGCACTCGACGCCGCACTCGGGGCGACAAACCAGGCCCTCGTCAAGAGCCTCACCGCCACAGCCGGACTCGTTACCAAGTTCCGCCTCACCCTCAAGGATGGCGTCGGCACGGAGGACGCCCTTAACGCCCTACGTAAAGATCCAAATGTCTCCCCGCAAATGCTAAATGCATTTGCAGGCGAAGGTGCCTTCGAGGCAGGGGCCCGGTCCTGCCCTATTCCGCCAAAGCTTAATAGCTTCCCCGCCGGCACCAGGGTGCTCATGGGTGACGGGACCACCCGGCCTATCGAGACGATCCAAGTTGGCGACCTTGTTACCGCATCGGATCCGCTCACCGGTCGTACAGGTCCCCAAGTGGTGACCAACACCATCCGCACCCCCGACGACCGTGATTTTACCGAGATCACAGTCCGGCGGGGTGAGAGCGGCCCGGAGGTAGTCACCGCCACCGATCACCACCCGTTCTGGGTCGAATCGAGTCACGCTTGGACCGACGCGGCTGACATTCGCGTTGACGACGTCCTGCGTACCGACACCGGCGCTACCGTCCAGGTTGTCTCCATCCGGCACTGGACCGGCCTCGAGCCCGCCTACAACCTCACCGTCGACGATCTCCATACCTACTTCGTCCTCGCTGGCGAGACCCCGCTCCTTGTCCATAACGCCACATACGAGGAACTGTGCGCCGAGATCTTCCCCATCTTGAGGGATCTCGGGCGGCGCGATCTGCCAACCGACCGGACCAGGGGTCTGGCGCGGATCCCCTCGGGGAACGCCATGGTCCCCTGGGGCGACAAGGTCGTCAGCGGGCGGAGCGATGAATTCAAGCAGATCAGCGATTTCCTCATGGACCCGAAAAACGGAGCCCCCAGCCTCCCCCCGAATCACACCGTCTACCCAACGGCCGATCACGTGGAAACCAAGATCGCCTGGGATGCCGCCAAAGACAAGGCCGTCAAGTATATTGAGGTCGTCATCAACAAGGAGGAAGGGGTCTGTATGATCAACAAGACGTACTCCTGCGCCTCCTCGGCGGCAGCGATCCTGCGCACGGACCAGACGATGGTGATCCGGTGGTGGAATGCCGAGAAGCACATACTGGACGCGACTCCTCCGATTCAAGGGAAGAGAACCACACAATAATGATTCTCACAATTTCGTATGACTCTGAGCTTCGATATCCGGTCAGCCGACAGGAGAGCGATGACCTGATCACCGAGGCCATCCGTTTCATCAGCCCGCGCACGACAGCGGACGGACGGTCAGTCGCACGGCATGAGGCCTGGTTCTCGTTTACCGAACCGCAGGCCGAATATCCGAGTGCCAACCTGCGCGTTGCAGCCAACGAGACGACCGGCTTTGGCGCCGTCATCTGGTTCACCGATGGCCGCCCTCCTCGACGGGGTGGAATTTACGACGATGCCTGGATCTCCGACAACCCAACGCCGTCTCGCGTTGACTCCAGCCTGGTGTCCGACCCTGGATACCCACGCTTTCACGACCCGGCCAGCGCAATTCCACTCGGCCAGGTCAGAGCCGCTATCGAGGAATTCTGCCGTTCGGGCACGGGTGCGCGCCCCGAGTGCATCGCCTGGGTGACCGGCGACATCAACGGCCAGCGACACGACAAGCCACAGCTCGAAGAAATCGACGTAGAAGAGGATCGGGAACCTGTCCCGGTCAAGTACGACGACGGATCCCCCTGGGCCGTCTAGCTGCAGCCTGCTTCTCTGCTTGGGAAATCCGGCAGGCCGTGAGATAGCAGTGCGGGTCAGGCCGGCGCCAACCACGGCTCCGGCCTGACCTGTGTCTGCGACGGAGTCCAGTGGCCCCACCGGAACGGTGAGGGTCGGCGCCACCAGACGTTCGAAGGCGGGCCGCTTGCCGGGCTGGCCTACGGACATGGCCAGCAGGAACGGGCCCGTAGCGGACGAGGCATCCGGCGCAGCGACCGGAGCGACTCAGTGCCGGCCCAGGTTCGGGCCGTAGAAGCCAGCCGGGCCGACGGCCAGGCCCCTCGCCTGAGGTGCCTGGCCGTCTTGGTGTTCGTGGGGCTACCGGCGCAGTTTGGCCGGGTCGATGTCGAGGGGGAACGGGTCGGTGAGCTGGGTGGTCTCGCCGGTCTGGACGAGGCGGTCGGTGTAGGTGCCGCGGTCGAGGTGTCCGAGGTAGAGGCGGGGGGCGGGTTCGAGTTCGAGGCGCCAGTAGTGCGGGATGCCGGCCGCGGCGTACATCGCGGACTTGAGCACGGTGTCGGCCACGCGCGTGCACGGCGCGGTGACTTCGATCGCTATCAGGACGTCGCGGCCGTGAAGGGTGAGGTCGGCCGTGGCGGCCGCGTTGGCGTCGGCGACCACCAGGTCCGGGATCAGCAGCCCGTCCGGGACGACCAGGTTGATCGCCGTCAGGACTTCGAATGGGGCGGCGCGGGCCCCGATGGCGGCGTCCAGGAGTACGGCCAAGCGGGAGCCGGCGCGCTGGTGGGGAACATCGGGGTGAGGACTCAGCAGAAGGACACCTCCGAGGAGTTCGACCCGGTGGTGGGTGTCCTCGGGCAGATCCAGGACGTCGTCCACGGTCCACGGCCTGGGGAGAGGGGGGAGCAGAAAGAGAAAATCTCTCAGACCACTCCGGGCGGGCGCCGGACGGGTCTGGGGCGCGCAACCGCCCCCCGCTC